>DASTOZ010000327.1:0-3463 GCA_035762365.1 Pyrinomonadaceae bacterium
CGATGTTTGTGAGTTGATTGTTGGTCTTTGAGACCTGATCTTTCATCTGACCGAGTTGGGCGCCCTGGTCGGCGATCAGGTCGCGGCTTCGTTTGATCTCGCGAAACATCGCGTAGCCGAGATACAGCACACCCCCGACGAGAATCACGACGAGGGCCAGCGCGATCAGCTTCGTGCTCGGACTAATCTCGCGCACCAGTTCGCGCGTGAACTCCCGCAGAAAGACTTTCGCATCGTCGCGCCGCGCGGTTGCTGCTGATTCGATCGCGGCGGCTTCGATAAACGGTGCGACGTGAGTTTCCCGCGACGGCGGAACGGTAGCCGGAAGTGCGCGCACCGGGAAGAAGTGAAGCAACAGGTCGGCGTCGGCAAAGCGCACTTCATCGCCGTCCCGGATCTCGGCGCCTTCCGCCATTGGCTCGTTGTTCAATGTCACCGGAACGTCCAGCGGAAAGCTGGTGACGCGATAAGATCCGTTCGCGCGCGTCAATTCGAGCACGACGGAATTCGCCAGCGTCTTAGGCAGACTCGAAGATCTCAACCGGAGGTCACAGTTGTCGCAAGCGCCAATGCGAATCTGATCGTCGGTGAGGATTTCGGTGTGCCGGTCGTCGCCCGAGGAGATGTGGATAACCAGGCCGGTAGCCATATGTTTCAGAACTGAAGCCTCAATACATTAAAGCGGCGGCCGAATCCGACCGCATAACTGCTTTTTGCGCGGTTGTCTTCGGTCGCCCACGCTCAGCATTCTACAGGAAGTCGAGCCAAAGGGTTAGCCGTAAACACGGGCGTCCGTGTTAGCATGACGCAGGAGTGAGGTTGTACACGATTGGCTAATGTGGATTTCATCGACGACTGTGAACGACTGATGCAATTGGCGCCGATTGCGTCCGCGAACATCCAGCGTCACGTCTTTGTTTGCACCGGAAAATCATGTTCGGGGAATGATAGTGCTGAAGTGCGCGACGCGTTTGAACGCGAGTTGAAGGCGCGCGAGCTTCAGTACGGCAAGGTCTCGAAGGGTTGTAATCCGAACGGCTCGGTGGTCCTTACTGAATGTGGTTCGGTTGGGTTTTGTGCGGTGGGCGCGGCGGTGATGGTCTACCCGGACGGCGTGTGGTACGCGCAGGTGCGTGCTTCAGACGTGTCGGAAATCGTCGAAGAGCACATCGTCAACGGCCGGCCGGTCGAACGCCTCGCGCTGCTGAGAATCCCCGCAAATTCCAAGTCTTAAAATCTGCTTTTGTTTTGAATCCGTGGTTACGGTTTCCAGCGAAGCACAGGTTTGCGGGCGGCTGCGGCTTCGTCGAGACGCCCGACCCGCGTGCTATGAGGCGCGTTCAGCACTAACTCCGGATTCTCTAACGCTTCGTTAGCGATCGAGCGCATCGCCGCGATGAACTGGTCCAGCTCCTGCCGTCCGACTGACTCCGTCGGTTCGATCAGCATCGCGCCTTGCACAATCAAAGGAAAATAGATCGTCATCGGATGGAAACCGTAATCGATCAGACGCTTCGCGATGTCGAGTGTGTGAACGCCTTTGCGTGTCTGTCGCTTGTCGGTGAAGACGACCTCGTGCATCGGCGGACCGTTGAATGGTTTGTCGTAATCTGAAGTCAGACCGTTCGCGATGTAGCGTGCATTGAGGACGGCTGCTTCAGTCGCTTCGCGCAGACCATCGTTGCCATGCGTCAGGATGTACGCGAGCGCGCGCAACATCATTCCATAGTTACCAAAGAACGCCTTCACGCGGCCGATCGACTGCGGCCGGTTGTAGTCGAGCCGGAACGTCGGTTCGCCCGCGGTCCAGTCAGTCTTCGCGATGCGCGGCACCGGCAGAAACGGTTCTAATTCTTTCGTGCAGCAGCATGGGCCAGAACCGGGACCACCACCGCCATGCGGTGTCGAAAACGTCTTGTGCAGGTTCAGGTGAATGACGTCGACACCCATGTCGCCCGGACGCGCGATGCCGACGAGCGCGTTCATGTTTGCGCCGTCCATGTAAACCAGCCCGCCTGCTTCATGAACGATGTCGCAGATCTGTTTGATGTTGCGTTCGAACAGACCCAGCGTGTTGGGATTGGTTAACATCAGTCCCGCGACGTTGCCGTGCGAACAGAGTTCGCGCAAGTGGTCCAGGTCGGTGAGACCTTCGCTGGTGGAGCGGATCGTCTTGACTGAAAAACCCGAAAGATGAGCAGAGGCGGGGTTCGTTCCGTGCGCTGAATCGGGGATCAGCATCGTGCGCCGGTCTGACGCGCTCCCGTCACGCGCATCGAGAAACGCGCGGATCATCATGATGCCCGTCATCTCGCCGTGCGCACCCGCGGCGGGCTGAAGCGAAACTCCCGGCAGTCCGGTGATCTCTGCGAGGTGTTGCTCGAGCTCGTAAATCACCTGCAACGCGCCCTGCGCGTCTTGTTCTTCGGTGAGCGGATGAACGTTCGCAAACTCCGCGATTCGCGCCACCTTCTCGTTGAGTCGCGAGTTGTATTTCATCGTGCACGACCCCAGCGGATACATGCCGAGGTCGATCGAGTAGTTCCACGTCGACATGCGCACGAAGTGCCGGATCACGTCGACCTCGCTGACTTGGGGCATGCCTTCGAGATCGTCGTCGCGCTGAAAAGTTTTCGGCAGAAGATCGTCAACTGGAGTTGCTTCGACATCCAAGGCCGGCAGGCGATAGCCGATACGGCCTGGTTGCGAGCGTTCGAAGATCAACTGCTCGTTAGGGCTGATGTGTGAAGTGACTTTTGTAATTCCGTCCATCATAGATCTGTGTTAGCGGTTTGACACGGATTCAAGGCCGTCTACCAGCGCATCGATCTCCTCGCGGCTGTTGATCTCAGTCACGCACACGAGAAAATCATTCGGCCGATCGTTGAAGAATTGCCACAGCGCAATGCCGCCCTCGATGCCTTTCTCTTTCCCGAGACGCGACAGCAGTTCGCCGGCATCCAGTGGGCCACGGACGACGAATTCGTTGAAACGAGGCCCGGAGAAGGGAAGTGAAAAACCTTTCAGCGATCCGATGCGGCGCGCAGCGTATGCGGCCTTTTGCAGGCACTGATGCGCAGCTTCCTGAATACCGTGGCGTCCCATCGTTTCAAGGTAAACGGTGGCGGCGAGTGCGATGAGGCCTTCGTTGGTGCAGATGTTTGACGTTGCCTTCTCGCGGCGGATGTGTTGTTCGCGCGTCGCAAGTGTGAGCACGAAACCGCGCCGGCCTTGTTTGTCGTAAGCTTCCCCGACAAGCCGCCCGGGAATCTGCCGCGCATACTTCTCACGCGTCGCAAACAAACCAACGTATGGACCACCAAACGACAGCGGCACGCCAAACGACTGTCCTTCCGCCACCACGATGTCGGCGCCGCACGCGCCCGGCGACTTCAACAATCCCAACGACATCGCTTCTGTAATAGCGACGATTAGCAGTGCGCCCCGCGCGTGCGCGGCGTCT
>DASTOZ010000328.1:0-2901 GCA_035762365.1 Pyrinomonadaceae bacterium
CATCGGATTCGTTGCAAACATTACAACGTGACCTTTGCCGACCGGAACGTCGACCACCGCTGGTCTGTTTGCCAACTCGTTACCACCTGCGAGCATGCCGCTGATCAGCAGAGTCTTTTCATCCGCCGCGAAGCGAAGCACTACGCGCGGTCGCAACGAGGGCGGAACGAAGAACGGACTCTCACGCTGATCGGCGAGCGCCTGTTCCGGATCCGGTCTTCCCGGGCGTGGTTGCGGCATCGCCTGGATAACGTCAGGATCGCCGACGCCACCGCGCCCTGAAGCACGTGATGCACCACCACCGCCACCACCTTGACCGCCACCTCCACCACCGCCAAACCCACCGCCGCCTGCCGCGGCAACCTGAAACAGCGGCGCCTGGCTGAAGTAGAGCGGCAACCCGGCGTCGTAGCCGTAAGCGATCGGGCTCTTACGATCGGAGAACGTCCCGTTGTAGATCGAGCCACGCGCCTGAAGCTTGTCGGCCGGCTGAATGCTGACGCCAGTCGTAATGCCGTATTCGATCGGAATCTCCGAAGTGCTCGCGCCGATCGTGATGAACAGCCCGCCGTCCTCGATAAACTTCTGGAGGTTCGCAACGCCAACCACAGTCATGCCACCCCGCATGTCGGCGGTCGTGTCAGGCGAATTAGCCATGTTCGGAGTCACGTCCGAACCTTTCCACGGAATCGGGTCGCCGCGTTGCGGCATGCCGTTGACGATCGTCTGCGCGCTGCCGCCGACAGGCGGGAAGATCAGCACATCAAACTTCTCGCGCAAGTTCGGCGTGTTGCGAATCACGTGATCGGAAATGTACGTGTACGGGATCTTCAAACGGTCAAACTCAATGCGGAACCACCCTTCATTCTGCGTGTTGGTCCACGTGTGAACGATCGCGATGCGCGGCACCGCGAGTTCGTGCGTTTTGACCGCCGGCAGTTTGTCGACACCGATGGCCTTCAGACCCAGATCGGCGACGGCCGGTTCCAGAAGTTGCCGCAGGTTCGCCGGGTTCCCATCCTGCTTGATGATGAACGAACCCGTATTGAACTGCTGCTCGCCGACCTTGAACGTGTCTTCCGCGGCACTCATCTTCACGTCTTTTAAACGGAAGCGGAACGTCGCCAGCGTGTTGTCGGTGTTGTGATTGATGACGTAGGCGACGGAACTCGCCGGACCACTGAGCGCGCCGGTAACTTTCACGTCAGCCGTCAGCAACGTCGCCGGAGCGTCGAGCACGCTCTTGTCGACGACGCGCACGGTCTTGACGTTGCGCATCGGTCCCATCGTCCAACCGGTGTCGTCGTACGGCGCCGGATCGCTGACGTTGTAGTACTGCGTGTCGAGCAGCATGTCAGCCATACGCGAGTACGGCTGGTCCATGCGAATGATGTAGGAACCCGCCGCATACTTCTGGTCCTTGACCATGAACTCCTTGTCCGCGCGGTGCACTTCAATCCCCTGGAACCGCATCAGGTTCACCATGTCGGCGGCTTCGACGGGACGCGGCGTGTCGCCCGGAATGATGTATGCCGCCGGGCCTTCGTTTGTGGGCTTGGCAATCGCGCGTTTGCTCTTGAGATAGAAGTTATTCAGGAAGCGCTCGCGCTCTTTCGACACGAGATTCATAGCGAACAGGATTGCCGACTGCTGCATGTTGATGTTGTTGCGTATCGACCAGTTGACGCGCGGAAACGGCGGATTCGGTCGAAACCAGGCGCGTTGCGTTTGGTTCGCGCCCAGCGTGCGTTCCCGGGTGTCGGCGCCGCCATTGCCGAAGGTCTCGTAGAAACGGCCGATCGAGTTGTGACCGGTCGCGATGTAGAGCATGTAGTTGGGCGCCCAACCGTCGTAGAAGCCGTGCGTCCAAACTCCCGGGACGCCGCGCTTCGTCATCTCTTCGATCTCGTGATACGCGAGCACCTGAAACTCGTCGAGCGCCAGCGGATCGAGCCAGGCGTTGTACGGACCAGTTCCCGTCATCGTGTAGAGATACGGAACTGACTCGTGCAGGTCGTGCAGCACTGTCGGGTGATACTCGAGAAACGTCCGCATCTGGTTGCGCGTCAGTGCGAGGGCCAATCCGAGACCGTCGCGGTTGTTGTCGTGGGCCACGTACTTGCCCCAGTAGAGCAACGGCGGTGAGGGTTTGCCCGGGTTTGCTTTGCGGTAGTTGTAGAGATCGACCATGCGATCGCGACCGTCGACTTCCAGCGCCGGCGTGATCATCACGATCATGTTCTTGCGAATGTCTTCGATAAACGGCGAGTCTTCAACGGCGAGACGATACGCCAGCTCCATCAGCATCTCCGGCGAGCCGGTTTCGGGCGAGTGAATCGATCCGGACGCCCAGTAAAACGGCTTGCCTTCGGAGATAAGCGTGTGCGCTTCGGTTTCGCTGAGCTTGCGAGGGTCGGCGAGTTTGGCGGTGATCTCTTTGTAGCGATCGAGCTTTGCGAGGTTCGCTTCATCGCTCACGAGCACCAGCAACTGTTCGCGTCCCTCTTCGCTCTTCTCGGGAGCCACGAGCACGCGCACGCGGGACGAAGCAGCGGCGAGCGCGCGGAAGTAACGATACAAATCTTTCGTGTAGGTCAGCTTGTTTGGCGTGCCGACGACGTAGCCTAGCACCTTGTCAGGCGACGGCACTTTGTCTGACATGGGCAAGTGATCGACGAGCTCCGTCATGAAGTACTTTTCAGTCGTGTACTCGGCGATCTTCGCGCCGTAAGCCGGATCGACTGCCGACTTCGGTGTCGTGTACTTCGGATTGATTAAGGCGGGTTTGAAAGGCGCCTGTGCTGTTGCTGCGGCGCCGCCGGTTTCGCTCGCCGATCTGTTGCGCTCATCCGTCTGCGCCGAAATCTGCGCAGATAGAACGAAGAGCGCCAACACCGCGCA
>DASTOZ010000329.1:0-9526 GCA_035762365.1 Pyrinomonadaceae bacterium
CTTGGCCAGCTGCTTCGGTCCGTGGCAGTGGGCGAGACCAAAGTCGGGCTAGCTCGTGTCGAGGTCTTGTCGCTTCACTGACTCGACATTGAGCGAATTTTTATCGGCTCACTTCGGTGGGCTGGTAAAGAAAGAGAAGCGACTAAGCATGTAGAGTCCTTCGGCGTTGGTTTTTGGATCCGAGTTCAATTCTCGGCGCCTCCACCATAATCTTGAACTGCGGGAGAGCCACCCCTCACTCCCCTTGAACGAATCGAGAGACGAACAATGAGCACCACAACTACTCACTTGATGACTGCGGAAGAATTGTTCAACTTGGAAGATGACGGCTACCACCGTTATGAACTCGTTAAGGGAGAACTCCTCACAATGTCTCCAGCCAATGATCGGCATGGCGCCGCGACCATGACGCTATCGGCCCTGCTATATAACTATGTGACGGCACACGATCTCGGTGTACTCCGTGCCGCGGAAACGGGATTCAAGCTAGAAAGCGACCCGGATACTGTACTCGCACCGGACATCGCGTTTATTTCGCAGGAACGAGCAGGCCCTCTTACGGACTTCTTTCGAATTGGGCCGCCCGATCTTGCTGTTGAAGTGCGATCACGATGGGATCGAAAAGGCAAGATCGAGCGCAAAACTGCACTGTGGCTCGAGCTTGGCGCGAAGTCTGTTTGGAACGTGGATCCCGGTAAGCACACGGTCGAAGTAGCGCACGCGGATGGCAACCGTTGGCTTTTGCATGACCACGACGAACTCGTCGACGACACCGTGCCCGGTTTTCGCGTACTGGTTTCAAAGATCTTCGAATAGCCCCAGAAGCGATAACATTTGGACCGCAACCTTCCCATCGGCATCTTCGACAGCGGCGTTGGCGGACTCACGGTGTATCGCGCCCTTCACGAGCGGTTGCCAAACGAACGCTTCGTCTATCTAGGCGACACAGCACGCGTCCCGTACGGAACAAAATCACTCGCCACAGTCGAACGCTACGCCGTCGAAAACTCGCGCTTTCTGCAAGCACATGGCATCAAGCTGCTGGTCGTCGCCTGCAACACCGCATCAGCACTCGCACTTCCGGCGATCCGCAAAGCAGTAACAGTTCCGGTCATGGGCGTGATCGAGCCCGGCTCGCGTGCCGCTGTCGAGATCGCACACGGCGAGAAGATCGGCGTGATCGCTACCGAAGCCACCGTCCAGAGTCATGCTTACGCCCAGGCGATCGCGGCGATGAGCGCCGGCGTCGAAGTGATCGAACGCGCCTGCCCATTGTTTGTCTCGCTCGCGGAAGAAGGTTGGGCCAACTCCGACGTCGCGCGCATCGTCGCGCAGGATTATCTGAGTGAATTCAGGCAAACGACGATCGGCGCACTGGTGCTCGGTTGCACTCATTACCCGATGCTGCGCGACGTCATCAGCGAAACTGTCGGCGCAAACGTAAACCTGATCGACTCGGGCGCCGCCACCGCTCGCGACGTCGAAACGCTGCTCGAAAAGTCGAACCTTACTCACGATGAACCTCTGGAGCTTTACCAGGAACGGCGTCTCTGTGATGATCTCGACCACTTTTACGTAACCGACGCCGCCGAAAGATTTGCTAAAGTAGCGGAAAGATTTCTAGGATCGGCGCCTTCAATTCTCGAGGCCGTGGAAATTTGGGGACACGATGAACTTCGCACGCACTGACGGACGGGCCGCGGACGAAATTCGCGAAACACAGATTCAGCCCGACTTTCTGCCTTACGCGGAAGGCTCGGCGCTGATCATCATGGGCGACACGCGTGTCGCTTGCTCCGCTTCGATCGATGAGACTGTTCCGCGTTGGATACGAAACAAAGGCGAGGGCTGGGTAACCGCCGAGTATTCGATGTTGCCGCGCGCCACCCACACCCGCACGCCGCGCGACAGTTCACGCGGTAAAACACAAGGCCGTGCCCAGGAGATACAAAGACTCATCGGCCGCAGCCTGCGGGCGATCGCCGACTTGAAAGCACTCGGCGAACGCACGATTTACATCGACTGTGACGTCCTGCACGCAGACGGCGGCACGCGTACCGCCGCAATCACAGGCGCGTATGTGGCCTTCGCGCTCGCCAGCAACAAGCTGCTGCGGGCCGGAAAGATCACGCGGCCGTTGATGACGAATCAGGTAGCGGCAGTCAGCGTCGGCATCGTCGAGAATACGCCGTTACTCGATCTCAAGTACGACGAAGATTCCCGCGCACAAGTTGATATGAACATTGTCTGCACGAGCGAGGGACGGTTCATCGAGCTCCAGGGCACCGCCGAAAAAGGCCCTTTCAGCCGCGAACAGATGGACGACCTGGTGGAGCTCGGATTGATGGGCATCGAAGTGCTGCTGGAGAAGCAAAAGAGTATCATTTTGCAGGCGGGACTCTAGGCGGGATAAACGTTCGGCAACCAGGCTTCTCTGCGGGAGCATCTGAAAAAGCCGGAGCAAGAGGAGAACGAATGAAACGGATTGTGGCTCTCACGCTGTTGTTGGTTGGCCTGATGATGCCGCCGGCGTTAGCGCAACAGCTCTACACGCACGACAAAGTCGAATACAGTTTCGAGCTCCCTTCGACAACGTGGCGGTCCATTACGGAACCGGACGCCGCCCACGAGCATCCCGAGTTTGTCTACGGCGATCGTCTTGACGGTTATCTGACGATTCGAAAAGAGGTCGTCGAGGCGGGAACAACTCCCGGTGACGTGGCCCAACGCGATCAGGATCTAACACTCAGGTTCCTGCCCGGGTTCGTGCAAGGCAAACAGGACCCATTCAACGGACGGCTTGATGGAGTCACGATGTCTTACGAATTCGTCCGCGCCGGAAAGCCGATGCTCGGACGCACCTATTATCTGCAAGCCGATAATCGGACTATCTATTCGCTCCGGTTCACAGGCCTGCGCGACAAATTGAATCGCATTCGCAATCAAACCGACCTGATAGCTCGCACCTTCAAACTCAAATAGTGAAGCTGCAACTGGCGCGCGGACTAACAATCAAGCCTTCGCCGATACACGGTAAAGGCTGCTTCGCCACCATCCCATTCAAGAAACGGCACAAGATCGCCGAGTACGCGGGCGAGAAGATCTCGAACTCTGAGGCGCGCCGGCGAGCGCATCGGAAGATGTTGCGCATCTGCGAGATCAATAACCGGTGGAGTCTTGATGGAAGCCGCGGCGGGAATGGCACGCATTACATTAATCATTCCTGCGTGCCGAACGCATTCATGCAGATTATCTACGATCACATTCTCTTCTTCGCCTTGAGAGACATCAAAGCCGGCGAAGAGATCACGATCGACTACGAATCAACGCTTCATTCCGACGATAAGCGTTGTATCTGCGGCGCCAAAGGCTGCCGCGGCACAATCAACCGTCAGTAGTTTCTTTTTTTCGCTGGACCTGTCGCAAGCGGTAGCGCGAGTCCAACGCGGAAGCAAGATTTAGAGCCGCGGTAGCGTGAAACTGAACTTCGATCCGCGCCCTTCTTCTGAGTCAAGCTCGACTCGTCCGCCGTGCTGCTCTACAACCTCGCGCACAAACGATAAACCAAGCCCCGTCGACTCTTCGTCTTTCTCCTGTCCTTCACGAACGACGCGATAAAACTTGTCCCACACGCGCTCCTTCGCTTCAGCCGGAATCCCGTACCCACGGTCTTCAACACAAACCCGCACAGCCTCCGCTTCGAGCGCCGTCGAAACAGTAACCGTCGTGCGTTCCGGACTGTACTTGATCGCGTTGTTCACGAGATTCTTCACAGCCTGCGTGATCAGACTTTTGTCAGCAGCAACAGGAGGAATCCGGCTCGCCGGCTGCTCGATCAAACGGATTCGCTTCTTCTTCGCAAACGGCTGCATCGAAGAGATCGTCTCGCGCACGACTTCATCCAGCCGCAGCGGAATCTTCAACACTTCCTGCTTGTCTTTGCGCTCCAACTGCGTCACCGCAAGGAACGTATTGATCATCCGCGACATCCGTTGCGACTCGTTCGCAATGATCGTCACAAACTCACGTGCCGAAGCAGGAATGCTCTCGTCCGCCGTCAACAACTCCGCAAACCCATTAATGCTCGTCAACGGCGTGCGCAGCTCATGGGACATCAACGAGATCATGTCGCTCTTCAGCTTCTCGTACTCTTTCGTGCGCGTGAGGTCGCGAACATAAACAGCGATTCCGATCGGTTCATTCGCCTCGGTGTGGGGATCGCGAAGTAGTGAAAGACGCAGGTTCAGAATCTGGTTCTTCTGGTCAAACTTTAGCTCGCCTTCGTACTCGATTCCGGTTTGCAACACGCGCCGCACCGCGATCTGCGGTTCATCAAAAATATCGGTGCGAAACTTGTCGAGCACGCCGAACAAGTCGAGCGAGCGCGCCCTTTCAGGAGTCAAACCAGCGAAGCCGAGCAGCGTGGGATTCACGAGCGCGAGCGTGCCGTCGAGATACGCGATCGCGACGCCGTCCTGCATGTGGCCCAAAGCGCTTGCTTCGCAACGTTGTTCGACAGTCAACGCCTTCAGCACGTTCAGCGCGTCAAGCTTTCGCTGGTTCGCGCGCTGAGAGAAATACGCCAGCGACTGCGACCGAGCAGGATTATGCGAAAAGCTCTCGCGCTTCAGGTTGCGGGCAAACTGCGAACCGATCGCTTCGAGCAGCGGCTTGTCATCGGCACTGAATTCGGAAACGAGTCGAATCAACAACGCGCCTGCCGCCTCACGCTCGTGCAACAGAGGCACTGCGACTGTTCGTGATCCCGGCGTCGCGTCGCTGACGAGTTGTCCGGTCGCGACGGCCCGCTCGCACAGCGTGATACCTTCACGCCAAACGGAATTGCGTTTCGGATCGAGCGCTGATTGCGAGGAGCCTTTGAACCGCGCGACCGCTTCAAACCAACCGTCGACGCGGTGAAAGACGACTGCCTCGTTCAGCGGCAGCATCGTGTTGAGCAGTTTCAAGCCGCTCATCAGTCTGGTGTTCGCGTCGGTGACTGGTTGGCCAGGGCTGCTGGGCGTCGCGAACAACGTGTGACTCAACACGCGGTCTACGCGCCACAGACGGCTGACTTGGACCAGCATGATTGTCAGCCCACCAGCAAAGAGCAGCGGCACGGCCAACAGCGGGACTGCCAGAAAATGCGCCGCCATAAGCGCCGCACTGCACCCGACGGCGATGCCGAACAGGAGATAGCTCCAGCTACGACGAAGCCCGAATCGATTGACCGCTACGGCAACCGCGATCGAGAAGAGAACGATGACCCCGCCCGAGATCGGAGCACTCGTCAACAGTTCGACCATCGGACCGTTTGAGGGTTCGATTGCAAACCGCGGAAAGACTTCCGGCAGAGCGCCGAGACGCCAGCACGCATAACCGACGAGACCCGCGAAAAGCGCGAGTCCGGCGGCAGAGAAGTACGAAGTCGCTGTTTTAGCTCGAATCAAATCGTTTGGGAGTGAAACGGGCTTGAGGTCGCGCCCGCGGATTTAGGCGTTGAAATCCTGCGGCATCAAGGAAGCCGCGTGCAGGATTATACAATGCTTGCCATTGTTTAAGCCATGGAAAAATCGGCGTTATTTAGGGCTTTCGCTAATTCGGTGAGTTCGTCCGCGAAAACAGTGCGGAGATCGAGCAGCACTTTCCCTTCTGAGATGCGGCCGATTACCGGTGGAGACGCGTTCCGCAGCGTCCGCTCGATCTCCTGAGCCGTCAGTCGAGGATGGCTGATCGAAATGATGGTCGTTGGCAGATTGGAGGTTGGGCCGGCGCCCCCGCCAATCGCGGATTCGCCGGGTTGCAACGTCAGTTCAAGGTCCGTCGCGCCGACTTCCTCAATCAAATGCTTCGCTCGCGCCTCCAGTTCCTCGTTAGTCAACGCCAGCATCTGAATTACCGGAACATCGGCGGCCCCGGCGTCGCGTTGATGCGCCAGCAGCGTCGCTTCGAGCGCCGCGAGTCGCAATTTGTCGCTGCGCAACGCACGATACAGCGGATGCTTTCGCAACCGATCGACGATCGCGTGCTTCCCGACGACTATCCCGGCCTGTGTGGAGCCAAGCAGTTTGTCTCCACTAAAAGACACGACGTCGGCGCCGTCGGCAACAACTTCGCTAACGATCGGTTCGCCGACGATCCCGTACGACGAGAGATCGCTGAGTTGGCCCGAACCAGCGTCTTCATAAAGCAGCAAGGCATGTTCGTGCGCGAGCTTCGCCAGCTCCGAAAGCGAAGGCGAGCTTGCAAACCCGACGATGCGGTAGTTCGACGGATGCACGTGCATGATGAGCCGCGTCTTTGGATTGATCGCGCGCCGGTAGTCTTCGGGATGTGTGCGATTGGTGGTCCCGACTTCCACCATGCGCGTTCCGGAACTTGCCATTACGTCCGGTACACGAAAGTCGCCGCCGATCTCCACGAGCTCGCCACGCGAGACGATCGTTTCGCCATCACCTGCGAGCACCGACAGAATGAGCAACGCCGCAGCGGCGCAATTGTTTACCACCAGCGCATCTTCAGCGCCTGTCAGATGCTTCAACAAGGATTCGACTCGCGCTCCGCGTTTGCCACGCGAACCACTCGCCACGTCATACTCGAGCGTGCAAAACCGGCTAGCTTCGATCATCGCGTCACGTGCGGCAGTGGACAGCGGTGCGCGACCGAGGTTCGTGTGCAGCAGCACACCCGTCGCGTTGATTACTCTCGTGATCCCAGTCTTGCTCTCGACCTGCGCCGTTTCGCGCATGCGGGTGACAGCTTCGGCAAGCAGCGATTCCGCCGCGGTTCCGTTCGTCAATACTTTCCGCCCGCTGCGGATCAACGAACGCAGTTCAGACGTTACGGCGCGCGCGATCGCAGTCAGGCGTTTGACGCCGATCGTCTCGCGAAGCTCGCGCGCAGCGTCGGTCCGCAGTAGTTGGTCCACAGACGGCACGTGCCGCAGATTTGAATTGGGATCGGGCATAGTGTTTTCGAGCAATCCAGCACGCAGATAATAAACTGTTGACACTCCAGTTTTGAACCACCTAGACTGCATTAGCCGCTGTAGTTCAAACGGCGCCCCGCCTCTAATTGCCTCGCTCAGGGAGAAATCAACTACGTGGCACTACGCGATAACAAGCTGCTCAGGTCAAAACTGCAAGCGCAAACGAAGAGCAAGTATGCCGCCGGTGAGAACCAACCGAGTCCTGACGAACAACTGACGCGACTCGAAGACGACATTCGAAAACTACGCGTCGAGTTTGACATCTTCTTCAATGGCGCCGCGAAACGTCCGCCTTACGACACAAAAATGCGCGTCGAGACGTTGCTCAAGCGACTCGGCGACGATCGCACATTAACGTTCGCGCAGCGTTATCGCTACAACTCGCTGGCGGCGCGGTACAACGCGTTTCGCGATCTTTGGCGACGCACGATGCAGGGACGCGAAGAAGGTCGCGATCCGGTTTCGGCGGCGCGGGCCCACGTCAAACAGGACCAACCGACGAGCGTGCCGCCCGTGTCGTTCGTGTGCGTCGATGCTCACAAGGAAGTAGGGCTCGTTAAAGAGTTGTACGACTCGTTCGTCGAGGCGAAACAGAAGTGCGGCGAATCGACGGATGGTCTTTCGTTCCCGCAGTTTCATCGTTTGGTTGCGTCGAAGTCTGATGGACTGAAAGAGCGGCATGGATGCGAGCGGGTGAGGTTTTCAGTCGCGGTTGAAAACGGGCACGTCGCCTTCAAAGCGAAAGCGGAATAGACCACAACAACAGATAGACTCTCAGTTCGCTAACGTGAGTCTCATGGGTGGAAGACAAAGAAAAAAGGCGGCCAACACAGCCGCCTTCTTTCTTGTGGCTACCGGACCCGTGACCGGAAGCAAGTCAGTGGCTTTGCGGAAGCAAGCCGGGGAGACTTACATCTTTGTCACTTTTTCAGCCTGAGGTCCTTTTGGGCCTTGTGTCACCTCAAACTCAACTTCCTGGCCCTCTTCGAGGGTCTTGAAGCCGTCGCCCTGGATAGCGCTATAGTGAACGAAGATGTCCGAAGAACCAGGCTGCTCGATGAAACCATAGCCCTTCGAATTGTTAAACCACTTGACCTTACCGGTTATTCTAGACATAACAACGAATCCTCCTAACGATTCGGTAAAACGGACGCGAAAGCCTGTCAGCTTTCCCATCGGCTTGGTGAATGCTTGTGAGCCGGGTCGCGCATTGAAGGGGCGCTCGACGGAAACACACAACCAACAAAAAATGCATGGTGAAAAGCGCGGGGAGCGCTATTTCATCATGCACAGACTTACGGGGGCAGAACTAACCAAACTCATTGACTTAAAGCTGGTGGATCGGGAATGCGTGGGCCTACAACTGCGCGCCCAGCACTGAACGACGGCGCATACTAAGCCAAAGTCTTAAACCTGTCAAGGATAAATGTTTCAGAACAGTCACAAGCTAAGTTAAGCCAAAAGCTCAGGTTAACTCGCCTAAACTGTTTTATTTCATCTCTCAACTGAGGCAAAACGGCTGCTCAACATCAGGTACGGCAAGGGATTCACAGCCTCGTCGTTGATGCGCACTTCGTAATGGAGATGCGGCCCGGTCGATCGTCCTGTCGATCCAACCTTCCCAAGTAATTGACCGCGCGAAACCGTCTGATCCAGCGCTACATCGATATGCGAAAGGTGGCCGTAGCGGGTCGATAGACCACCGCCGTGGTCCACGATAACGAGCTGTCCGTAACCATTCTGCCAGCCAACAAACGACACCTTGCCGGCGGCGCCCGCAACCACTGGCGCGCCCCACGCAGCTTCGATGTCCTGGCCCGAATGAAACTCATAGCCGGCCCCGCCAAACGGGTTTCGTCGTCCGCCAAAACCACCTTCGAGAGTGCCTTCGACGGGCCAAAGCGTTGGCGTGTAACCGCGCTGACGAAGGGTCGCTTCATGGGCCGACATGTCGTCCTCGAGGCGGCTCATCTTGGCAGCCAGCGTCTCGAGGGCCATCTCGTCAAGCGGAAGCTCAGGACCGCCTGTGCCCGACGGCGTTGAATTGTTTTCCACGACGCCTGATTTTTCGGCGAGTTTGCGCGATGTATCTTCAACTTTCTCGACGCGCGTGTTCAGCTTTTCCAGCTCCTGCCGTTGGCGTTCGTTTTCCGCTCGCAGTCGCTGGTTCTCGAGTTCGGTGCGGAGATGGGCGGCTTGTTGAGTCAAACCGTAGAGGCCGTAGACGAGGCAAACTGCCAACACGACAGAGGCCGTGACAAACACTGTTACTGATTTTTTCTCGACTCTGATTCGCTGGACGCGGGCTCGGGACTTCGAAGTATGGGCAATAATGAACGAAATAAAGCGGTCTTCTCTAGCCATTTTGGGGGTGCTCCTGTTATCTGCCGCGGTTCAAATACGTCGGGGGCGACGGCAGCAACTGAAAAGCACAAACTCGCCAAAAAGCGATTTGCGCGATTAGGGAAAGTTGTTTTATTTACCTACTTGAAGATTTGCAGCGGGTGGATTGAAACCTCAAGGTCCCTCCGAGGTGAA
>DASTOZ010000330.1:0-2447 GCA_035762365.1 Pyrinomonadaceae bacterium
CAAGATCAGAACGTGTTTGTCGGCCGCGATGCTGTACAACGAAGCGCGTAGCACTGCGTCAGGCTCTGATCCAGCCGCCGCTTCATCCGCAAGTCGCTCGACATCCATTTCCGGCGCCGAGCCGCGTTCTTCAAACGTAAGCCCGACCTCACCAGACCCTGGGCGACTCTCACGGCCGATTACCTGCACCGGAAATCTGATTCCCGGCGGGCGCAGGAAACTCGTGCGCAGAATGTCGTGCCGCTGGACCACGCGCTGCAACGCTTCGCGCAATGCGTCGACGTTGAGTTCGCCTTCCAGTTGGACGGTGCATTGCGAACGGTAGGCGGTGCTGTTCTGTTGTAGTAACCACAGATGCAGTTGCTGCGGAGAAAGTCTGTAGCCTTCGATTTGAATTTGGCTCACCATTATCGATTCTCTCCTGTTCGTATCGGGGTCGTGGATTGAGAGAGGTATGAATGACGAAAAACGTTTAGACGGATCGTGAAGTCGCGGGCTGCCACTTCAAGACGATCCGGCCCAAAGCCACAAGCTGGGCGTTGCTGCCGACGGCGATGTGGTAAGTCGTGTCCTTGACTGCCTTGAACCTGATTGAGTCCGGCGATTCGATCTCTTTCTCCGGATAATTATTGCAAGCGACTTCTTGCAGTTCGTGAAGCGACTGACCCGTGTACACCGCGACGTAATGTCGCGCCGGGTAACTCTCAGCCGTGTCGAACCTGACCCAGCCTGACTCGGGCGCGGTCCAGTCGTACCACACCGTGCGATCGATGAACTTGCCGGTGCCATGACGCGGCTCTCCGCGCTCCACGGACGCACGAAAGTTGTTTCCCTGGACCACATTCGACAAACCTTCGAGCGTGATGCTTGCAGCAAACTTGTCGTTCTCCGGCACGGCAGGTATCTCGCCAAACGTCCGCGCTTTTGTGGCAGAGAGCTCGGGACTGCGGCGGTGCTTCGTCGCCTGTTCATACGCAAAGCCAAGGCGTAGCAAAACCGGCTCCGAGAACGCGCGGCCGAGAAACGAGATCCCGATCGGCAGTCCGTTGCGCGAGTAGCCGGCGGGGACAGTCAACTCCGGGAAACCGGAATAGCTTGCGAGGTGCGGCACGCCGGCATCGCCGCTTGGGTAATTGTCGTCGGGCAAGATCGGCGTCGCGAGTTTGCTCTTGGTCGGGAAAACGACCGCGTCGAATTTGTTTCCATCCATCACCGAAAGGATTAGCTTTCGCTGCTCGGAGAAGAAACGTTGGCGCGCTTCCTGCTGTCTGTTCGCCAACTCCGATCCAGCATGGTCCAGACTCGCAATGTCCGCGAGCGAGACTCCTTTGAACATCCCTTTCAGATCGACGAGCGTCGGAAACTGTGCAGTGAGCACGAAGTAGTAAAACTGTTCGAAGGAAATGAACGGTGAATCGGGATGAAGGGTCTTGAAGTATTCAACGCTTGCCTGCTCGTCCAGTGTCTCCAGAAGCCGTTTGACGTCTTTGCTGAAGCCGCCGAAGCTGATCTTTCTCAACACAACTGGATCGACTATCTCGGCGCCCAGCAGCTTCAAAACCTCGACGGCATTTTCAAACGTGAGGTCTGCTTCCGCACTAACCCCACAGAAACCTTTCCGCGCGACGCCGATGCGTACGCCGCTCAGATCCCGGTTCGTCAGGAACCGCGTATAGTCGCTGAACGACTGGCCGTTGCTTTCGATCGTCACTGTGTCGAGCGGGTCGTAACCGGTCAGCGTTCCCAACACAATCGCTAAATCCGTCACGTTGCGCGCCAACGGCCCGACCACATCGATCGTTGCCGAACCCGGCATCGTGCCTGCGCGGCTCACCAGACCCGAGGTCGGCTTCAGTGCAACGAGCGAGCAATCGGCCGCCGGAAAACGCAGTGATGAGCAAGTGTCTGTACCCAACGCGGCGCAAGCGAAACCCGCAGCCACTCCGGCCGCCGATCCGCTGCTTGAACCATTCGCATCGCGCGTTGGGTCGTAGGGATTACGAACGACGCCACCGCGACCGGAAGGCAGACCATTCGCAGTTGCGAACTCATCCATGTTCGCTTTGCCGATCAGAACAGCACCCGCCTCACGGAGCTTCTCGACCACAGTCGCATCCTGGCGAGCAAAACTTCCGAGTAGAAGATGCGAGCCTGCCGTTGTGTTCATACGATCGGCGGTGTTGATGTTGTCTTTCACCAGGATGGGAACACCGTGCAGAGGTCTGAGTCTTCCTGTGGCAGCGAATTCACGATCGAGACTGTCGGCGATTGCCGCCGCGTCGGGATTGAGTTCGATGACGGCGTTGATGCATGGGCCACGCTTGTCGAAAGCGAGGATTCGATCCAGATGCATCTCGAGCAACTCGCGCGCGGAGAGATGTCCCGTACTCAGATGAGCGTGAATCTCGGAAATGGTCGCCTCTTTAACTCTGAAAGAGGCGGCGGTG
>DASTOZ010000331.1:0-6772 GCA_035762365.1 Pyrinomonadaceae bacterium
CGGCCTTTGGCATCAACACGATCGTTGACGAAAACAAACGTGCCGTCGGCGTGTTCTGCGGCGACTGGCGACGCGCGCATCGAGCCGCGTGCGAGCATTACCTGAAGCGCCACTCGTTTCCGATCCGGGCGAAGCGCGATGTTGTGATTGCGAGTTGCGGCGGCTTTCCGCACGACATCAACATGATCCAGGCTCACAAGGCACTCGACATGGCGTCGCACGCCTGCAAGGATGGCGGGACCATCGTCCTGCTTGCCGAGTGTCGCGACGGCCTGGGCCGTTCGGATTTTCTGAAGTGGTTCGACGTCGCCGATTCGCGCGCGCTTGAAAACAAGCTTCGTAACGGGTACGAAGTTAACGGACAGACGGCGTGGTCGCTGATGACCAAAGCGGAACGCTATCGCGTTTGTCTGGTTTCGGATTTGCGCGATCAGCAGGTCGAGAAAATGAGGATGGTCCCGGTCCGGTCGATCGAGCAAGCTTTGGAGCAGGCGGGATCGGCAGACGGTTTCATCATGCCGCGCGGCGCGGCTGTATTGCCGCGAGTTGCGGAATAAGACACGTGGAGTTCAGGTTAACAACGTGCACGGTGCGTAGTTGCGAGTGGCGAGATCGCGAGTCGATCGTGCGCCATGCGAACAACCGTAACGTTTGGCTCAACCTGCGCGATCGATTTCCGCATCCTTACACGGATGCCGATGCCCGCAACTTCCTCGACATGGTCGTCGGAGTCACGCCGGTAACGAGTTTTGCGATCGCGCTGGATGATGAAGCTGTTGGCGGGATCGGGTTTACGGTCCAAAATGACGTCGCGCATCGTTCGGCGGAGATTGGCTACTGGCTGGGCGAACAGTTCTGGGGCCGTGGCATTGCGACCGAAGCTTTGACGGCGGTGACTGAATACGCATTCAGGAACTTCGATCTATGCCGTTTGTATGCGCACGTGTTTGAATGGAACCCCGCGTCGGCGCGTGTGCTCGAGAAGGCCGGCTACCAGTTTGAAGGTCGCTTGAAGAAGAGTGTCACGAAGGATGGTCGAACAATCGATCAGCTCATATACGCAATAGTCCGCGATTAACTTTTGAGGAGATCGGCATGAAACTCACGACAAAACTCACCATCGCGCTCGTTGTTCTTCTAATCGCCTGCTGGTCTGCCAGCGCGCAGGAAACGGCGACGAATGGAAACGAAAAGCGCGTCGGGTTGAACGAAGTGGCCGTCGCGCACGACGACGACGAGGTTGCCGCGCTTCAGGGCACGTTGCGAACTACCGCGCTGAACGGCTCGCCCGATTCCCCCGTGACAAACGTAAGCCTGATCGTCAAGAACACGAGCGGCATTCCTTACGCCTTTGTCTCCGGTGTCGTGACTTTCTACGACTCGGCCGGGATTCGTTGCGGCGAAGGTATCTTCAAAGCCGACGCGCTGGCGGTCGACGAATCGTTTGAGACTGACAGTCCGGGCGTTCGTATCCGTTGTGAAGCGACCACGTGGCGCATCGTCGCAACGCACCTGCTGCCGCGCTCGCCAGCGACTCCGCCACCGGTGCGTCAGCCGTAAATCCGCGCATCTCAAATTCCTCTTCTACATGTGTGTCAGCCAGGGGCGGCGTCAGCCTTAAGCGCTTTCGTCCTGTTATACTCGCGTAGTTATGCTGTCAACGCTTATCGAACTGCAGCGACTGAAACGACTCGATCGCACCGGCTGGACTCTTCGTGGGCTGCCAAACGGAACTGAATCGGTGGCGGCCCATTCGTTTGGCGTTAGCGTCGCTGCGATGTTGCTGGCAGACGAATTGCTGGCACAAGGCCTAACCGTCGATGTGGAGAAGGTGTTGCGGATGGCATTGCTTCACGATTGGGCCGAGGTCCGCGTTGGCGACATGCCGCGCATCGCGACTGCGTATTTCGGCGCCGGCGCACGCAAGCAAGCCGAGACGCGCGCATTTGCCGACGTCGTAAGCGAACTGAAGAGCGATCTGTACGCCGCCCTCTATGACGACTACGAGCAGCGAACCAGCCTCGAATCCCGACTGGTGAAGGTTGCTGACGTGCTCGACTTGCTCGTTCAACTACTCGCGCTCGAACGCGCCGGAGCGCGCGGTCTCGACGAGTTTTGGGAAGTTGCTAAAACACCGAACTTCCAACTCGGCGACGTTGCCGACGGCATTGTTCGCGAGGTGTTTCAGTCGGTGCTCAAAGCGCGGAGCGAGCTCTCGTAAACCATGTTTGATTTTGTGTCGGATGTGATATCAGGAATGACGTGGCAACGCGCGTTGTTAGGCATCGTACTGTTCCTCGTCACCTTCACCGGCAGCCTGGCCCTCGTGTCGCTGATCTTGATCAAGTTGCCGGCCGACTATTTTTGCAGCCATTACGATCGGCAGTTGTGGTCGGGTCGTGCGCCGGCGCTCAGAATCGCCGCAGCGATTGGCAAGAACGTACTCGGTGTTTTGCTGATTGTGCTGGGGATCATCATGGCGCTCCCGGGCGTGCCGGGCCAGGGTTTGTTGACGGTCTTGCTGGGGGTGATGCTGGTCGACTTTCCCGGTAAGGATCGGCTGGAACAGAAATTGTTGCAACGTCCTACGATTAGGAACTCGATCGACCGCTTGCGCGCGAAATTTGGGAAGCCGCCGCTGCTTTTGGACTGACGCAATCGACTGATGCACTCGACTAAAACGTTTATCCCGTACCCCGACTCGGAGTTTCGCGAATCTCAAGCGTTTGACGTATGATTTGCGCCTTAAGAGTAATGCTCAAATATCTGACCGCCCACAGATTCGCTCACCCCCGGTTGCTCCTGACGGTTTTTCTCGTATCGGTTTTGTTTCTGACCTCGGCGTGTGGTCTGTTCGGTACGAAGAAAAAGATTCAGGTGCCGCAGTTGCTGACGCCTGCGACGGAAGTCGGCAAGGACCGTTTGTTCCAGGAAGTGAATCGACTGTCGAACGTGACGTCGATACACGGGAAGCTGGATATTCAGTTTGAAGATACCTCGTTCGCGACGTTTGGCATCGCCGATCAATATCGTCTGGTTGACGGCGACATCACGCTTCAGCGTCCGGGCAAGATCTATCTCATTATCCAGTTTGTACTCGTGGACATCGCGCAGATGACTTCTGATGGGGAGCAGTTTCGCGTCGCCGTTTTGAAGGGCGATGATCGGTACAAGCGCTTTCTGAAGGGTACCAACAACGCGGTCTACAAGAAGCTCGACGAGGCTGTGACTGCGACAGCCGCATCGGCGAAGAACCAAAAGAAGGGCGAGAAGGAGACTGTCAGCGCGCTGTCGAACCTGCGTCCGCAGCATTTGACCGACGCGTTCATGATTCGACCGATCGATCCGAACGGCCTGATCTACGCGCAAAGTGAGTTTTTTCAGGAAGAACCCGATACGCGTAAAGGCGCAGAGAAGAACGCGCGAGTGATGCGTCCTTACTATGTGCTCGACGAGTTTTCTCAGGTGAGCGGCGGCCAGGCGAAACTCGTGCGACGTCTCTGGTTCGATCGAGTTTCCGGAATCCGGCTGGCCCGCATTCAAACTTATGACGACGCTGGTGGGCTGGTTACGGATGTCGCTTATTTCAACGAAAAGCAGATCGGCGCCGGTCCGACGGCCTCGTTGCCGAGCCGGATCGAAATCACGCGTCCTCAGGACAAGTACAAGCTGAACATCACGTATCAGGACGCGAGTTCCGTCGAGTTGAATCGCCCTTTTCCGCCGACGGCCTTTGTCTTGCAGAACAAGTGGGGACTTCCGGAAGTCGATCTCGATGCTACAAACAAGAAAGTGACCGCTAACAAATAAACAAATTCTCCGGTCAGTGATATAACTCTGAATTCAATTCGATGAGGACGATTCTAGAAGCTGAAAACCTGGTAAAGGTCTATCGCATTGGCAAGGTCGACGTGCCCGCACTTCGTGGTGTGTCGCTGGAGGTTCAGGAGGGCGAGTTTGTCGCGATTATGGGGCCGTCGGGCTGCGGCAAGTCGACGATGCTTCATCTGCTCGGCGGGCTCTTGACCCCGACCGAGGGCCGAATCGTCATCGACGGCGAAGACATCACTGTCGCTTCCGACGCCAAACGCACCGCCATCCGGCGCAAGAAAATCGGGTTTGTTTTTCAAAGATTCAACCTTTTCCCCACATTAACGGCTGAAGGAAATCTCCGACTTGCGGAGCGAATTCACGGCAACGGCGGCGGCGATCCACAGCTTCGACGCGACGTGCTCCGGCTGCTGGGACTCGAGGACAAGCTGCATCACAAGCCGCTGGAGTTGTCGGGTGGCGAGCAGCAGCGAGTCGCGCTTGCCCGGGCCGTTGTGACGCGTCCGGCGATCGTGCTCGCCGACGAGCCGACCGGGAATCTGGATTCGGAGAACTCCGCGCTCGTCCTTAACATGTTTCAGGAGTTAAATTACCGTTTCAATCAAACCATCATAATGATCACCCACAACCCGGAGGCGGCCGCGATGTGCCGGCGCATCGTGCAAATGCGCGACGGCCACATCGTCGAGCCTTCGCCATCTGTTCGCCTGTAATTCGAGTTTCCTAACCCCGAGCCGGTGTTTTTAGTTCCGGAGCTAACACGGATTTTGGTAGAATTCAACCGACCCGCCAGCCGCGAATCGCGTGGCTGCTGACTTGCAAGCTGGAAGACGTGCGAGGCCTGACGACCACACTGAAGAAGATCTTCTTCTGGAATTACCCGCGTAACACCTGGCAATGGGATCTTCTCTGTGTCGTCTGTTTAATCTTTATATTTTTGACACCAAAAAGCTGGTTCGCGACTAGCGAACTGCCTCGAAATACCGGGCATCAAAGCCCCATCGCCGAAAGGGTGGTTTTGAGTCCTGAAGTTGTTGTCAACGAAGCAGATAAGGGTCAAATCGAGCAGCGAGTAAAGGAGCTGACGGGACGCAAGCAAGTCGAGGTGATTGCGGTCCGAAGAGTGGTCGGCGAAGACGGTAGAACACGCAGCTTCGAGGTTGACATAAGATAGTCTTCCCCTATAATTGCGAGGTTTTTGCGTACCCCGGGGGAGAGGAGAATTCAGCAAGGAGCACTTATGAAGAGATTGGTTTCTTCAGGCCTGATGTTAATTTTGATAGTTTCCGCGTTCGCGGCGGTTTCGCCGACTGCGAACGGGCAGGGAGCGGGCCTGGTGAGTTCGGTTCTGAGCCGCATGGAGAAGAACCGTCAGAGTTTGAAATCGTTGCGGGCCGGCATCAATGTCGTGAAGTACAACTCGCAGCTCGGAGTGGAAGACAAATTTAGCGGTGTCGTTATTTATATGCCCACCGGCGGGCGTCAAGCCGCGGTGAGGATCGACTGGACCAGCCCGCGCAAGGAGTCAATGGCGGTTAACAACAGTCGCTATACGATTTACCGGCCCGCGCAAAGGACCGTGTACACCGGTTCTTCCAATAGCATCGGCAATGGTGGTGACAACAACGCGAATAGCTTGTTGTCGATGATGAGCATGTCGAAAGCGCAGCTCGAAGCACGCTTCCAGCCGGTGAAGGACGTGCGTGAAGAGAATCTGTGGGGAGGCGTCAGCACAATCCATCTGACGCTCGTGCCGAAGGGTAAAGCGAGCTACAAATACGCGGAAGTTTGGATCGACGGCGCCGGTATGCCGGTCCAGACCAAGATCGTCGAGAAGAACGACGATTCCACCACGATGCGCCTGACGGGATTGGAAAAGAACGCGAAGATCAACTCCGGCGACTTCGATATCAAGTACGATTCGAACGTGAAGGTCGTCAAGGGCTAGTCGCGACCTACACAACAAGCAAGCCTGAAGGGCTCTGTCACCAACAGAGCCCTTCGTTGTTTATGCGTGTCTTTTCTGCACGCTGGTTGCTTTGGACCGCGGTTGTCGAATATTCTTCGCGTCGAACCTAACTGAAGACTAAATGCGGAAAACAACCTTTCTAAAACTGAAAATGCGTGAGGCGAGCTTTATCACCCGCGCATTGCTCTCGAGCCGTCATCCCGTTCTCGCGCACTTGATTCCGATGCGCCGCTGCAATCTCGCGTGCGGCTATTGCAATGAATACGATCACACATCGAAACCAATCAATCTCGACGTCGTAAAGTCGCGGCTCGATAAGCTCGCCAGCCTGGGAACGTCCATCGTCACCATTTCCGGCGGCGAGCCGATGATGCATCCCGAGCTGGATCAGATCATCCACCACATTCGCCAGTGCGGCATGATCGCAGGGTTGATTTCCAACGGTTACTACTTCACGCCGGAACGTATCAAACGACTCAACCACGCCGGACTCGAATACCTGCAAATCAGTATCGACAACGTCGACCCCGATGAGGTTTCACGCAAGAGCCTGCGCGTGCTCGATAAGAAACTCCGTTACCTTTCGGAGTACGCAGACTTTCACGTCAACATCAACTCCGTGATTGGTGGAGGCATCAAGAACCCCGACGACGCGTTGACGGTCGCGCGGCGTGCAGTCGAGCTTGGCTTCTCGACAACCGTCGGCGTGATTCACGACAGCGACGGCACTCTCAAGCCGCTCTCGCCAAAAGAAAAAGAAATCTTCCAGCAGGTAAAGAAACTCGGAAACAAGGACCACGCCCGTTTGAACTGGTTTCAGGACAGCATCGCAGAGGGCAAAGCGTACAACTGGCGCTGCCGTGCCGGTGCGCGCTATCTCTACGTTTGCGAAGAAGGTCTGGTCCACTGGTGCTCGCAGCAACGTGGTTATCCGGGAATTCCACTCGAGCAGTACACGATGGAAGATTTCGA
>DASTOZ010000332.1:0-6857 GCA_035762365.1 Pyrinomonadaceae bacterium
CGCCGACCTGGCCCGCAAGACGACGGCCGTAACCGAGATAAACCGTGATCACGTTGTCCGGTTGACCGGGCATGATCCACATCGGCGCTTCGATCGACTGCCCGTGCGGATTCCTGAGTTCGATCAGCGGCACGTAATGCTCGCGGCCTTTTATTGCGCCCCGATTCATCCCGACTCCGGCGATCTGTTGCGCCGTATTCTCATTGACTACGGCGACGTTGTCCCACGTGACCTTCGTCAACGGCTTCGGCAGTTCCTGCAACCAGCCGTTGTTCGCGAATCGTCCGTCGTAGATCGATGGATCCGTGCGGAACACTAACTCATAACCATTCGCTGCTGCTGAAGATGTTGGTTGTTGTTGAAGTTGTCCGGACGGCGACACTGGCGAGACCGACTTGGCCGGTAATGCGGAATTCGCGATGAACCCATCGTGAATCGATTGCCGCCACCATTTTTCGAAGTCGGCGTTACCTGCCTGCTGCGTTTGCCAGTAACCCTTGACGACGTCGTAAGGCTTGCGATCGTACTGATCGGAAAAGACGGCGAGTATTTCGTAGGCCGATTTGCCTTCATGAAGCGGTTCGATCAGCGGTTGCATGATCGTCACAGTGCCGTCGTAAGAACGCGTGTCTCCCCACGTCTCGAGAAAATGCGCGGCCGGCAAGTGCCAGTGACACAACTCCGACGTCTCATCTTTGTACTGGCTCCAATGCACGCGCAGCTTAGCTTTTTCCAGACGGGCTAAATCGAGTTTCTTGTCGACAGGCGTGTTATGGACCGGATTGCCACCCAGGATAACGAGCAACTCAACGCGACCACCGTCGAGGTCGTTAATCAGGTCTTCGAGCGACTGCCGCTGATCGACGGAGTTGACTTCCAGCGGATCCGTATAGAAGACGGTTTTACCGACGTTGCCGAGCTTATTGTTGAGCGCATGGACCAGTGCGTGAACGATCGGCGGTTGACTGTCGCCGGCAATGACGATGCTGGCGCTCCTGTGTTGCTCGAGATCGCGCACCAGCGGTTCGATCCACGAAAATTGCGCCAGCCCTTGTCGCGCATCCGCCGCAAGCTCTCTCACGATCGCTTCGATCTCGCTAGGTTTCACGGCCCACGTATGATCCGCGACTGCCCCTGTGTTCGACGGCGTCGACTCGATGACATACAACCGGTTCATCTCGCGGTTCGCTTCGTTAATTCGTCGCCGCGCATAGAACTCGCGCGCATAACGCAGTGTCCCGGGCATCGCGGAAAGAAAATCGCTGTCGATCGAAACCACTCGTTGCGCGAGATCGAACCGGTAGGTCGTGTTTACCGGCTGGCCCAGACCCATCACCGCGCCCGCGCGCCTGTTGTCTCCATTCGCCGGTTCCCACTGGTGCCACTTCGCCTGCGGAAACGCGCGCAGCAAGTCGTTCATCTGCGCGCCAAGCGACGGCGAAATGATCGTTTCGGTCAAAAACCTCAGACCCGCGCCTTGTTTCGGACGCTGCTCGTCGAGCGCCGAACGCATCGCACCAACGAACGCGGTCCACGTGCGAATGTCTTCGCGATAGGTAATCGTCTGCGAGCGATCGGGGTCGTAGAGGTCGAGTATCGAAGCTTGCGAGAAGATGTCGGTCGCGCTCGATCCGCGTGGGTCGCGATACGGATCGTTCGCCGGGAAATCAAGCGGACGGTTGTTCGGATGGTCCGGATTGCCTTCGATCTTCGTCGGCCGGCCTTCGTTGCTGCGCACGAGGATCGGCGTCGCGGCACCGAAAAGCGGCGCGGCCGTCGCATAGAACAACGGTTTCCCCGGCACATATTCTTCCGGCTGGGTGACGAAAGGAACAATCTTCTCGGGCGGTTGAAAAACGCAGCCAGTCATTCCCGCGAGTGCGAGCGACGCGCCCATCAACTTGATGAAAGTGCGACGCTCGATCGGGTCGTTCCAGCCTTCCGCCTGCTGCGGAAACTCACGCGCGACGAATTCACGAAACTCCGGCGTGTCAGCCAGCTCTTCGAGACTGCGCCAGTACTTCTTGCCGGTGCGCGGCGTCTCCGTATCCTGCAACGACAGGATGTGGTCGCGCATCAGTTTGAAGTTTATGTGACGATCGCTATCGCTCATTTACGCACTTTCAAGTCTACCGGTGACAAGTCGAACAACTCTCGAGCACCGCGCGTCCCTGGACTTTGTATTCCGCTTTCCACGTCAGGCCCTGTTCCAATTCGTCGGCGCTCTTGTTTTCGTGGCGCCACTTCATGTCGTAGATCTTGTCCCTGGGCCGCAAAAATCTTTCCGGCGCGCGATGACATTCCAAACACCACTCCATCTGTAACGTTGCCGCTTGAAACGCGATTGGCATGTCGTCGACTTTGCCGTGGCACGTCGAACAGCCGACGCCTTTGTTCACGTGAATGCTGTGATTGAAGTAAGCGTAGTCAGGCAGATCGTGCACGCGGATCCATTCGATCGGCTTGCCGGTCCTAAAACTCGCGCGCACCGGTTCGAGATACGGACTGTCCGCCCAGATCTGTTTATGACAACTCATGCACGTGTTGGTTGGTGGAATGCCTGCGGACGCAGATGTTTCAACTGACGTGTGGCAGTAGCGGCAATCGACACCGTCGTCGCCGACGTGATGCTTGTGACTGAATTGGACCGGCTGCTGTCGTTCGACCCACTGTCCTGTGTTCCACGACGAACGATTCAACTCAACAGCGACCCACAACAGTGCAACAGCAATAAAAACGGCGCCATAGATCGTGATTTTCGCCAGCGCGTTCGTACTGTGATGGAAGATCTGGGGCATTGCCGCAGGATTCGTGAGGGCACGTCACACCGCTACAGCATGGGAGACACAACAGCCCACAAAACCTTTCATTTTTCGAACTGTTTATTGCAAAGTGCTGGTACTTTAACAAATAGATCGCGATTTTCAAATCGCGTCACATTTGTATGCGGGAAGTGAAGTATTGAGCGCGTTAATTAAACAGCAACGTCGCGCGCGAGGAGCGCAGCGCCGATCGGGGCGGCGTCGGGTCCGAGTTTCGCAGCAACGATCTCGGTCGCTTCAAAACAGCGCAAAAATGCGCGTCGCTTAACTTCCTGAATGATCGGGTTGAGGATCAGGGCTCCAGCGTCCATCACGCCGCCGCCGAGCACGATTCGCTCGATATTCAATAAGTTAATCACGGTTGCGACGCCGGTTCCGATGTACTTCCCCGTGCGCTCGATCATCATCAACGCGAAGTCGTCGCCTTCATTGGCAGCGTGCGCGACGTCGTCGGCAGTGAAGTTTTTATTGAGTCCGAGGCGCGACAGAGACGAAGTCGAGTCGCGATTCAGACGTTCGCGCGCTCGGCGCACGATACTCGGCGCGGACGCCACTGTTTCCAAACAGCCGGTGTTGCCGCAAACGCATTCGAGACCTTCCGTGTCGATGGTGATGTGACCAACTTCGCCCGCGAAACCCGAAGCGCCTGTCCAAAGCTTGCCGTCGAGAATAATCGCGCCGCCGATGCCGGCTCCGATCATCATGTAAAAAAGATTGCGACTGCCAACGCCCGCGCCGGCTTTGAATTCTCCGTAAGCTTCGGCATTTGCATCGTTTTCGATCTCGACACGCAAGCCGGTGGCGCGCATCAGTTCGCCGTGAAGGTTCTCGACCAACGGAGACGGCAAATCGCGAGCGATTACGACGCGATCCGTTTGCCGGTTGACGAGTCCGGGAATCGCAATGCCGATCGCAGCCACGTTTTCCGCGGATGAACGCAGTTGCGCAGCGAGTTCCGCCAACTGTCCGATCATATTTTCGGGTGTGATATCAGCGTCGCGACGTTCGACGATGCGGCCTTCGTTGTCCACCAGGGCGGCGCGGGCGTGGGAGCCCGAAACGTTGATGCCGATGAAGTTTGATCCTGGAGCCGTCATGGCGATTTCAGTCTGTCTGGGGCTGTTGCAGTTACGTTGCACGAAGAATAGACGAGGGTTTCTGGGCTGTCAAACAAGGCATTTGCAGGGTAGAATTGGCGCGAAAGATTTAGCTTTTTGGTCTTTGGTTTTTGGTCTTCGGTCTTGATTAGTTTTCACCAAAGACCAAAGACCCAAGGCCTAAGGCCAAAACATGCGGATTCGAACCATACTACTGCCCACGGATTTTAGTGAATGTGGGAATTATGCCCTCTCCTACGCGGCGTCGCTCGCGCGCACTTTCAAGGCTTCAATAATCTGCATCAACGTTATCGAGCCGATCGTGCCGACGGTCGGCTACACGGGAATGGCGGAACCGTTGCCCATCGCCGACATCGCCGAGCAACTCGAAGACTCCGCGGAACGCGAGTTGCCGAAGATCGCAGAGTGCGAGGAGTGCTCAGGCCTCGAAGTCGAGGAGCTGGTGGTTCACGGTGAAGCGGCATCCGAGATAGTGCGCGTAGCCAAAGAACGTGAAGTTGACCTGATTGTGATTGCGTCGCATGGCCGAACGGGCCTCGGCCGGATTATCTTCGGTTCGACCGCCGAATCGGTGGTGCGACATGCCTCGTGTCCGGTGCTCGTGGTGAAACCGCCACAACACGAAGCACAAGACAGTAGTCAATAACGAGCCCTCCAGTTTATTCTTGTCGCCGCCAGCAACGGCTGGCACATGGATCATTCCCGGATCTTGCATGCACCTCGACTTTCTCAATCAACTGCTGCTTCAGTATGGAGTGTACGCAGTTCTAATCCTGGTAATGATCGAAGGCGATATCACTCTGCTGATCGCCGGAGTTTTAGCGCACAGCGGGTTTTTCGGTGATTACAGCTTTGCCCAGGTCTTGATTTGGGGAACGATTGGCGGGTGCTTCAGCGACAACGTTGCCTACTTCGCCGGCCGCGCATTCTGTGAAGGCGTCAGAGAGCTTCGCTTCTATCGCGCCGCGAAGCCACGACTCGAACGACTCACGAATAAGTTTGGTCCGCTCTCGATCTTTCTTTCGAAGTACATTTACGGACTGCGTTGGGCGGCGTGCGTTTTCTACGGCGTCGGACGAATGCCTTACCTCCGGTTCCTCCTGCTCTCCTTCGCGAGCTGTTTCCTTTGGGTGTTTGTGCTCTCCGGCGCCGGATACTTCTTCAGCGGCGCGGTGATGGGGTTGATAGGCGACTTCCAGCGTCTCGGAAAAGTTTTGCTGGTGATCGTCGTTGTCGGAATCGCAGCGTTCTACTTCGCGGAACGCTTCTGGATCTCGCGAAAAGTCGAGGCGGCCGACCCCGAACGCCTGCATGAGCTGGAAAACGCTGCGACCGAAAAGCTACAGGATTTGCGGGAAGAGTTGCAGGAGCACATGCCGTTCAAGCAGCACCGCGGCGAGCATAAAGAACGCAAGAGCGATGGTGACTGATTTTTGTTTTGAGGTTTGTGCTTAGTTCTTGGTACTTTGTAGCAGTGTCAAACAAAGTACTAAGCACAAAGCTCTAATAACTAATTCAAAAGTTGGCGAAAAGATGATTATTGAGTCTTCAGCACCGCCGCGCGTCGACCTGGCGGGCGGCACGATCGATATTTGGCCTCTTTACCTCTTCCACCCCGGCGCTACCACAGTCAATTTCGCACTTTCACTGCATGCTCGTTGCCGCATCGAGACGCGCGACGACGGACGCATCGTGCTCGAATCGCGCGACCGCAAAGTCGCCTTTGAAACTGAACTCTCCGCGATCGAAGACCTGTTGCAGGAAGAGCGACTGGAGCTGGTTTCCAAGCTCGTGCACTTTTTCAAACCAACGACCGGTTTTCACATGGTCGTCGACAGCAACGTGCCCGCTGGAGCGGGACTCGGCGGCTCGTCAGCCCTCGCAATCGCGTGCATCGGCGCGTTGAATCGGCTCGTCGGGAATCGTTACGACGAGCGCAAGTTCATCACGATTGCCGCGAACGTTGAGTCGACGGTAATCAAAGTGCCGGCCGGGTTTCAGGATTATTTTCCGCCGATGTACGGCTCGGTTTCGTGTGTGCATTTCCGTCCGGACGGCATGGAACGAGAGGCGCTGGATGTGAACATCGACGAGCTCGAACGCCGGATCGCGATCTGCTACACCGGCGAGCCGCGGCTTTCCGGAATCAATAACTGGGAAATCTACAAGCGACACATCGACGGCGATACCGAGCTGTTCGAACTTTTCGACGGCATACGCGATTCAGCGCGTAACATGCGCGAGGCGCTGCTCGCCGACGATTGGGACCGCGTTGCCGACGTGATGAAGAACGCGTATCCGAACCGGAAGCGGTTGGCGCCGACGATCACGACGCCGCAAATGGACATGCTCGTTGCGAAAGCGCTCGAGAATGGCGCGGAAGCGGCGAAAGTGTGTGGCGCCGGCGGCGGCGGGTGTATCGCGTTCCTGTGCGCACCGGGTCGACGCGCAGACGTCGAGGCGGCGTTGGCGAGTGAAGAAGGCGCTGAAGTTTTAGACTGGAAAGTCGCGCGCCAGGGGTTGACGGTTACTGAAAGCTTTTAGCCACAAAAGGCACAAAAGGATCTTACTCAGGTCAGATCTGACTGTTCAGGTCCGGCGAAAAGCGAATCTTACTTGAGTACGATCTCTTGTGCCTTTTGTGCTTCTTTGTGCCTTTTGTGGCTAAAACTTCGTTCGCTAGCCACCCTCAGATCGTTGTTTCGCGGCTGCGGAGAGAGCAGCGAGGCGTGCGACTTTTTGTTCGAAGGTCTCGCCGGGGACGGGTCCCGTATCAACCACACCACAGTAAGTAGAGCGCTTCATCAGCGTGCGATCTGCGTTGCCGGTCGGTTTGTGGGCCGGGGATGAAGATGGTTCGCTCGCGGGAGGAGCGGTAATTTCTGCGGATTGACCGACCGGTTCCGCGGTAGTCGCG
>DASTOZ010000333.1:0-6975 GCA_035762365.1 Pyrinomonadaceae bacterium
CCGTGCGGATTCAGAGCCGCGATTGCGAGTCGTGGACGCTCGATTCCCCAGCGTTGCAGTTCGCGATTGGCGAGGTTGATGATCTTTACGAGCCGGTCCTTTTCGACCATGCGAATCGCTTGCGAGAGTGGCACGTGAGTCGACAACAAGACGATGCGCAGGTTCGCGGCGACGAAAGCCATTGCACACTCTTCGGCGCCGGTGAGATGCGCGAGAAACTCCGTATGGCCGGGAAAGCTGTAGCCGCCGAGAAACAGCGCGCGTTTATTTATCGGCGCCGTCGCGATCGCATCGACGCTTCCCGCGGCGCACAACTCCACCGCGGCTTCGATGTATTCAGCCGCCGCTTTACCGGCGGCGCCTGATTCGATGCCGGGCTCGATGGAGCCGGTGATGTTGTCGAGGTGGTAGATGATTGGTTCGGAGAACGAGTCGGGAAACTCCTCGTCGCGCCGAACAATGTCGTAACCGGATTGAAGATCGAGAGTGCGCGCCGTGTGGGCCAACAACTGCGCATCGCCGATGATCACCGGGACACAGATGCGCCGTATCTCTTCCTCAGCGACTGCCTTGAGCACCACCTCCGGGCCGATACCGGCCGGGTCTCCCATGGTGATGCCGATGCGCGGCAGGACTCGCCGGGGTCGAGGCCCCCCGCTTGATGAGCTTTGGTCTGAGTGTCGCATTTCCTGAGGCGACGCACTGATGTCCAGGACAAAGAAATAACAGGGGCGAGGGCTGCTTCATTGTTACGCGCGGGCCCGGTTTACGCGCCGTGCGCTTACGCGCGGTGCGCACTTAGGCGCCGTGCGCACTAGGCGCTGGCGCTTTGAACCCGCTCGTCAGCCTTGAACATATATTTAATGTTCCGTTTGAGCAGCAGCAGATTCGGCGCTCCCTTGCGATTGACCTTCAGCGCGCCACGATCGTACCACTCGATCGTACCTTCAATCTCCTCACCATCAAGCAGAACGATGACCATCACTGTGTGAGCGTCGATCTGTTTCTTGTAGTAGAAAATCTCCGCATTGGTTTCGCTGGGAGGTGGAACTCTCTTCTTGACCTGAACTGGGGCATGTTGCTGCGCGGCACGTGCCTGGCCGCCGTCGTTTGAGGCGCGGGAGCTCCCATTCGAACGCTCTCTGGGCTGCGGAACCTCTCGGGCTTTACCTTTGACTTCCGCGAGTGTGGTTCTGATGAGTTTGCGATTCACGTGATTATTACCTCCAAAAATCTAGGACGGGTGTTACACCCGTTACCAACTTATATGCTTAGGACACAGGGCTTAGTTGTACAGATCAGCTAATAACTCTCGCAGGCTGCGGCCCATCCGAGGAGAGGAACGAAACATTTACCCGTAATGGATTTTCCTGCAAGGAATGACCGACATGCTACACAACAAGAGAAGAAAATGCAAAGGAGAAAACTCCAAAGCAGTCAATTAGTTTTACGATTTTTATTGCAAGAAATAATGCATCCGTGTCATCAGCGTTGCCGCACGCAGATGACACGGCCAAACAGGTGACTTGTTCCCTTTAGTCAGCTTTCTTGCGGATAAACGTGGGAACGTCGAGATCGTCGACGCGCGGATTCGACATCATCGGTCGCGGCAGATCATCCGCAGGCCGCGTGACGAAACGAGTCGGCGGAACGGGCATCGTCGTTGTCGATGCTGCCGACGCAACTGCTGCGGCTTCTTTATCGAAGCCAGTTGCGATCACCGTAATCTTCATCTCGTCAGTCATGTTTTCGTCGATGACCGCGCCGAAGATGATGTTCGCATCATCGTCAGCCGATTCGCGAATGATCGACGAAGCTGCGTTCACTTCAAACAACGTGAGATCCGGTCCGCCAGTGATATTGATCAAAACACCCTTTGCGCCCTGTATCGTTGCTTCTTCAAGCAAGGGCGACGAGATCGCCTGTTGAGTCGCTTCGATCGCGCGGTTCTCACCAGTTGCGCGTCCGGCGCCCATCAGGGCCATTCCCATTCCCTGCATGATCGACTTCACGTCGGCGAAGTCGAGATTGATCAAACCCGGAACAGTGATCAGATCGCTGATGCCTTGCACTGCCTGTCGCAACACATCGTCGGCAACTCGGAATGAATCCGAAAGCGACACGCCACGCTCTACTGTGTGCAGCAAACGCTCGTTCGGAATCGTGATCACCGTGTCGACGCACTCGCGCAACTCGCGCAGACCTTGATCCGCTTGTTGCATGCGACGACGTCCTTCGAAGTGAAACGGCTTCGTCACGACGGCGACAGTCAACGCGTCGAGCTCCGTTGCTAGCGACGCAATGATCGGCGCGCCGCCGGTGCCCGTGCCACCGCCAAGACCGGTGGTCACAAACACCATGTCAGCGCCTTCGAGCACTTCGATGATCTTGTCCGTGTCTTCCAGCGCTGCTTCGCGGCCGACTGAAGGATCGGCGCCGGCGCCGAGACCTTTCGTCAAACGGCTTCCGAGTTGAATCTTGATTGGTGCGCGGGAGCGCTTCAGTGCCTGGAGGTCAGTGTTGGCAACGAGAAATTCGATGCCTTCGATGCCGGCCTCGATCATGCGATTGACTGCATTGCTGCCACCGCCACCGATGCCGATCACTTTTATCCGCGCTCCGGTGAGTGGCGGATCATCATCAATGAAAATATTAATGCCGGTTCCGGGTTGACGAGTGTCCGGTGTCATAGTTAGTTCCTCTCTCCCAAAACGGGATGGCTTCCAAGGCCGCTTCCTTCTATGTTGCGTTTCTTGAGCCATCGGCATCGATATCTTGCGGACAATATCTTGTGCAACCGGGGCGCAAGCATACAACAACTTGTCAGAAAATACTACCAAAACGATTTTTAAAGCGTGATACGAAATGCGTTAGCTTGCCTGTCGATCCGCGACGGCTGACACCGGTGCGAATCTCTGCTGCTTGAGTGCGATGTGCGAGCAGTGCGAGACCCGCGGCTGCCGCCCATGCCGGGCTTTGAATGTCTTCCACCAACCCGCCGAAACGATCGCGTTCGGGAAAACCGATTCGCACCGGCGCATCAAAAACCTGTTCGGCGATTTCCGTCATGCCGTTGAGCAACGCGCCGCCGCCAGTCAACACGACGCCACTCGAGAGTTGACGTTCCCAACCCGCGTCTTTGATCTCGTCCGCAACGTGCATCAACACTTCTTCCGCGCGCGGTTGCAGGATGTCGCAGAGGATCTGACGCGAGAGTTGTCGTGGTGGACGTCCACCGACTGAAGGCACGTCGACGAGTTCGCCACGTTCCATCTCGCTCAACGAACTGCTGCACGCACAACCGACTGTGCGCTTGATCTTCTCCGCTTCGGGTATGGGTGTGCGCAGACCGAAAGCGATGTCGTTCGTGAAATGCGAACCGCCGAGCGGAAACACGGCTGTGTGTTGGACAGCGCCGCGCTGGTAGATAATCAGCCCCGTCGTTTCCGCGCCAACGTCGACAAGCGCCGCGCCAAACTCTTTGTCATCTTCAGTTAGCGAAGCTTCGGCGGCGGCGAGTTGCTCCAGGACCATGTCCGCGACGACGAGTCCAGCGCGGTTCACGGCGTTGATTGCGTTCTGGCGCGCGGTCACTGGACTCGTCACGATGTGGACCTTCACTGCGAGACGCGCGCCGATCATACCGACGGGATCGTTGATGCCGTCCTGATCGTCGACGATGAATTCCTGCGGCAGTCGATCGACGATCTCGCGACCAGCGGGAAGTTGAATCGCGCACGCCGAGTCGATCGCGCGGCGCACGTCTTCCGCAACTATCTCGCGGTCGCGTCCTGACACGGCGACGATCGCCTGGCCGTTGAAGCCAAGGATGTGCGAGCCGGCGAGATTGATAGTTACTTCTTCCGCTTCGAGTCCGCTCATTCGTTCCGCTTCTTCGACTGCTTTCTTGATCGCGTCGACGGCGGCATCGGGATTCACGATGACTCCCTTGCGCAGCCCGCGCGCTTCTGCTTCACCAATGCCCACGACTTCGAGCAACCCACCTTCGCCTGGCTCACCGGCAATACACGTCACCTTGCTTGTCCCTATGTCGAGACCGATTGTGTGTTGCGTGCGCTTGGCCATCGGGGTTTGCTCCTAAGCGACTATCTTCTTGACGACTCTGCCGGTCCATCGGCGATCGTCTGCGTGCCGGTTACTGTACCGACGATTGCTCTCCTGCCTTGCGATACATCGATATAACTGATGAGTGGCCCACGAGACGTTTGTCGTTCTCGATCGAGGACCGTTAATGCTTTCTGGAGGCGTGCGGCTTGATCCTGTCCGCCGAGCCGGATCTCGATCTGCGACGCGTCGCCCGCGAGCTGCACGCGCACGTCGCGCAGGTCCTGAAGGTTTACTTCACTCACTCGATCGGAGATCGACTGCGCGTCCCACGTCCGCTGGAATTCGAGAAACCTCGCGACGCGCTGGCGGTTCTCAGCCTGCGCCGTCGGCGTGTTCTGTTCGTCCCAACCGTGCAGAAAGAATCCCGGCGTCTGATCGATCGTCGACATCTCGCCGAGATAGACCGCATCGTCGTCGACCCAGATGAATCGACCGTTGGTGGTGCGCACGACAGCGCGCGGCTCGCGTTCGGTGATGCGCACGCGAATGCCGTCAGGCAAAACGCGCGTTACGATCGCGGCACGGACCCACGGAAGCCGCTCGAGATGTTTGCTGATCTGTTCGAGGTCCGCGCGCCACACGCCTGTCTCGTTGACGTCGCGAACAACCGTCGCCTTGATGTCTTCGTTTGAGGCGCGCACGGCGCCGCGTGTTTCGACTTTGCGGACTTTGAAGAAGTCGGCGGACGCAGCGGCGCGATAGCCGATCAGACCGAGCAGACCGATGATCGCGATCACGCCGATTCGCAGTGCGAGCGGAATGTAACCGACGAGCGATCGCAAACGCGTGGCGATGCCGGCGCCGGCTTCGCGGTCGCGTCGCGCGGGTCGCTGACTTCCGGACGACTTCGTTTTACCGATGCCGGTGCGGTTGCCCACTTTCTGAGGTATGGCTTGATCTCTCAAGGTTCCTGCTCCTTTTGCTCAGCGGGCGGTTCGACGTTCGAGCGCCAGAGTTCGACTTCGTACTCCAATTCGATTCCCTGTTCGCGTCTGACGCGTTCGCGAATCTCCTCCGCGAGCGCGAGCGCATCTTCAGCGCGCGCGTTCTCGCCTTCGGTAACGATGAAGTTCGCGTGAACGGGCGAGACGACGGCGCTGCCGCGACGCTGTCCTTTCATTCCCATCTCGTCGATGATCTTGCCGGTTGCGATCGTGCTCGCCGGCGGGTTCTTGAAGAAACAACCTGCGGAGCGCGAGCCGTGTGGCTGCGTGGCGAGACGACGACTCTTCGCGTCGTCCATGCGCGCTTTGATCGCTTCCGGTTCGTCAGGTGTCAGTCGCAAAGTCGCGCCGAGTAAGAGCTCGCCTTCTTTGAACGACGTGTGACGATAGTTCCACTGAATGCTCTCGCCCGAAACATCAACCACTTTGCCTTCGCGGGCGACGCGCACGGTTTCCGTAACCGTCCCGATCTCGTGACCATAAGCGCCCGCGTTCATCCACAACGCGCCGCCGACCGTGCCCGGAATGCCGCCGAGACCTTCGATCCCCGACAGTCCGGCGCGAGCGACGTCGATGCACAACCGCGGCAGCGAATAGCCCGCGCTCACCGATACGCGATCGCCTTCGATTCGCACTTCGCCTTTTAACTCGCTCATGTTCAGCACGACGTAGTGATGATCGTGATCGTCGGCGAGGACATTGCTCCCCGATCCCAACGGACGCCAACCGATACCCGCCTGGTCCAACTCATAAACGATGGCCGCCGCTTCTTCTTCCGTCTTCGGCGAGATGACCCAGTCGATCGCGCCGCCGACGCGCAGGCTCGTCAGCTCGGCGAAGCGGCGTCCGCGTTCGGCGCGCACGCCAAGGCGATCCGCGATCTCCTGAACTAGTTCAAGCTCATCTCTCATTTAGGCACGCAACAGACTCAACAACTGTTCGCTCACGCGGTTCACTGTGCCGGCGCCGAGCGTCAACACCAGATCGCCGGGCTGGACGCGTTCGCGCAATGCCGGCGCGGCGTTTTCCAGCTCGCCGATGTAGTTCACGTCTTTGTGACCGAAGCGCTTGATCGCGTTCGTCAACGCTTCCGCCGTCACACCTTCCATCGGATCTTCACTCGCGGCGTAGATGTCAGTGATGAAAAGCACGTCGGCGTTGTTGAATGAACGCGCAAACTCCTGCATCAGATCGTGTGTTCGCGTGTAGCGATGCGGTTGAAACAACACAACGATCCGCCTCCCACCCGACCCGAGTTTCGCGGCGGCCAGCGTCGCCCGAATTTCCGTCGGATGATGTCCGTAGTCATCGACTACGAGCACGCCGTTGACCTCGCCTTTCGCCTGAAACCGGCGTCCCGCGCCGCTGAAGCTGTGCAACCCTTCCACGATCTTTTCAAACGGCACTTCCAACTCGAACCCGACTGCGATCGCTGCGAGCGCGTTGTAAACGTTGTGCACGCCCGGCACGCGCAGGACCATCTCGCCGACCACGTCGGATCCGCGCCACACGTTGAAGCTCGATCCGAAGTTGTTGTCGTGACGAATGCCATGCGCCGAAACGTCAGCCTGCGCGCTCAAGCCGTACGTCATACGACGGCGCTCGAGCAGCGGGATGATCGCCTGCACGTTCGGATCGTCGAGACACAACACCGACGAACCGTAGAACGGAACTTTGTTGACGAAGTTTGCGAAGCACGAACGCACGTCGTCCATGTCGTGGTAGTAGTCCATGTGCTCGCGGTCGATGTTGGTAACGACGGCGATCGTTGGCGTCAACATCAGAAACGATCGATCGCTCTCATCGGCTTCGACAACCATCAAGTCGCTCGTTCCCAGGTGCGCGTTTGAACCAAACGCCCCGACAACGCCGCCGACAACCATCGTCGGATCCAGCCCCGCGT
>DASTOZ010000334.1:0-5253 GCA_035762365.1 Pyrinomonadaceae bacterium
ACCAGATACGTAGTCACGGGGTATGGTTTGGTAAGCGCGCGGTTGTCGGGGCTGTGCGAGTATTCGAACCCACCCCGGGCTACGTTTTTTGTTTTTCTGTCCACTCACTCCGCAAGAATTGACAACGCTCACCGACTTGTAGCCAAATACGTCCGCAACGACGGCTCGAACCCGTCAACCGCACATAGCTCTCAACTAACTCCGGCTCCGTTAGCTAGTCCAAAAATTTCATGGGCGGGATTCTCTCCGGCATATCAGGTTACTTTAGCAGGCACCTCATACTCGGAACGTTTCTGCCGGTAGTTATCTTTGTAATTCTCAGTTGGATCCTGGTTCTACCATCGCTGCCAACTAACTGGCCGATTCTGAAGCCGATTCAGTCGTTCGGCGCCGAGTGGCAGATCCTGACTTTCTCGTTCACAACGATCGTCCTTACGGGCCTGCTCTATAACATCAACATCCCACTGATTAGCCTTTACGAGGGATACCCCTGGAAAGAACTGTGGATCGGACAGTTTCGCGCAAGGAAATACAAGCGGCTCTTCGCCATCGCGACAGCACGATGGAATGGAACTCCATACATTGAGTTCGAACTGCGCAAGGCTAACGACCCGCGCCTGGCAGCAACTGAGAAGATGAAGGCGCTGGCGGGCAGCACTTTGTTTGCCGATTTTCCCGCCAGGGAAGATCTTGTGCTCCCAACTAAACTGGGTAACGTCATTCGCAGCTTCGAATCTTATTCGCTGCGTCAGTACGGAATGGATGCCGTAACATTTTGGCCTCGCCTCGTGTCCGTAATTCCCAAGGACTATGCAACCGCGATCGATGAAGCAAAATCATCGTTTGACTTTATGCTGAACTGCTCGGCGCTGAGCAGTCTTCTTGCATTCATAGTCTTCGTAACAGGGTTGGTTTACCCGTCGCATTTCAACGTGCCCGGTGGCTGGCTGTTCTGGTTGTCGAAACTAGTGGTGATGTGTTTGGCGGCGCATTACTTATATCGTCTATCGATCGGGCGCGCACGAACCTGGGGTAACACTGTTCGAACCAGCTTCGATCTGTATCGCAGAGATCTGCTGAAACAGCTCGGCTACGCGCGAGCACCCGAAACGCTTGCAGAAGAACAAGCGCTGTGGAGCAATCTCGGGGAACGCATGGTTTATGGCGACCATTACCGGCTGCCCCAAATCGCGTTTGCTTCAAAGAAAACGTTTGTCGAATGCGAACCGAACATCGCCACGTTTGCGATTTTGCGCAGCGTCACAGCCCCGGAACCCGCAGCAGGTTCTGGCGCATCCGATGACCACCTCACCACGATCACCATTCGTAATACCGGGAACTACAATGCGAGTAAACTGACAGTAACAGATACTCTCCCTGACGATGCCGTCTACCGTCATCAGTCAGCGCAGCTCACTAATCCTGACGATCCTGCGCACGTAGTGCACGTGAGCGGCGTGAATCCATATACCTTCAGCCTCGGTAAACTCAATTACGATAGCGAACTGGTGCTGAAGTACAGGACCGTTCCTTCTCAACACAAGAGTGAGACGCGAACGAAAGATGGACCACAACCTGAGCCCAAAGGCCCTGCTGAAAGGAACCAAAGATAATGGACGAAGTAATGAATTCAGATTACAGCCAGTTTGATCCGGAAGTCCGTGCCGAATCTCCCGAAGATTGGCCGTCACCTGTCGATCCGCCCGATTCACAAGGCGGCGGCGGTAGTACTGGCGAGGCTAATGCTGAGTTACCTGGCGTCACGCAACAGCCGCCAAGCCAATCGGACCTGCCCCCGGGCGGAGATAGACCGCCCACGAACAGCTGAGGTAAGAACTACAAGACGGCACACTCGGTCGCCCGTTTGCAGTTAGGGCAAGAAGCTAAAGCTATGACTCGCATATCTCGTTTACCAAATATCGATCCAGCGGTGGTCGCGACCTTGGAACGCCATGACGTGACCACTGTCGAAGATCTGTGGGCGGCGATCGGATCCGACTTTCCAAAAGGCATTAAAAGCGTTGTCGCAAAAACCACGATCGACGAAGCGCAACTGCGTGAGATCATCAAACAGGAAGCAGTCGCCGGTGAACCGAGTTCGAATACCGCAGCGGGTCGCTTCCTATTCTTCATTGGCCGTTACTGGCGAGAAGTCCTGGCGCTCGTCATCGCCGTAGTTCTCCTCACCCTTTTGATTCGGAGTGCCGTTAAGCGACGCGATACTTTGGTCGTCACAGCCGCCTACGGCTTGCCGGCGTTTCACGTGATTCAAGCAGGCGACGTGGAACCGGTGAGAATGTTTCGCGTGGACGATTCGTTCGCGGTCGAGAACGACGTCACCGGCCGCTATCTGCTGCAACCAGTCTCCCCCGGCGCGGTACTGCTGAAAAATCAGTTGGCGCCGGCGCACCTCAAAGACCAGCTAAAGGGACGCGAAGTATTAACGATCCCCGTTAAAGCAACCGCGATTAGTTCCACGATCCGGCCGGGCAGCACGGTCCGCGTCCTGTTTTCTCCACGCAATCAAGACGCGGCTAAGACCGATCTAATCATCAAGGACGTGATAGTTCTCGCGATCAACCTGCAAGGTGACTCGTCGGCGATCACAGTAGCTCTCAAGAATTCAGACGATTTGACGAAGGCGTTGTCACTTCTGTCCACGTCGGATGTCCTCATCTCCGAAGGCTGACCGATCATCCATGAACCCGGGAAAGTTTTCATGTGCTAGAATCCGCACGGATTGAAAACCAAGCTCCGGCATAGCATCCTTGGCGGCCTTCGTCGCGCACTCATTCTCCTATTGGTTGTCTGGACCGTCGTCTCGCTTGTGACGCTGCTCATCGAACTCGTGCCGGGCGATCCGGCAGTCGCGATTCTCGGCGAGCAAGCCACGCCCGAACAATTCGCTCAGTTCCGCGAGAAACACGGGCTCGATCGTCCTCCCTTCTTCTTCTCTTTTCCACGCGACGAGAGCGGCGAGCGACATTTCGTCTGGCATGGCGCCGACAATCGCTACACCGATTACTGGCGAGCGCTGCTGCACGGCGACATGGGTCTGTCATTTCGCAACGACCGTCCGGTGATCAGTTTAATCCTTGAACGCTATCCCGCCACCATCGAGCTCGCGATCTTCGCGATGCTGGTCGCGGTGGCGATCGCGATTCCACTCGGCGTCGTTGCCGGCACAAATCGTGGGACGCTGATCGACAACTTCGCATCGGTCGTTGCGCTGTTGGGTATCAGTCTGCCGAGTTTCGTGATCGGCCCGATGCTGGTTTACGTTTTCGCCGTCAAACTCCGCTGGCTTGCTCCGTCGGGTAGCTTCGAGTGGAGCGACATCATTCTTCCCGCCTTCACACTCGGTGCTGCGCTATCTGCCATTCTGACGCGTATGGTGCGTTCATCCGTCATTGAAGAGTTGGGGGAAGACTACGTCCGCACGGCGCGTGCGAAAGGACTGAGCGAGCGTACCGTTGTGTACAAACACGTACTCAAGAACGGTCTCATTCCGGTAGTGACGATCCTCGGCTTGCAGCTTGGCATACTGCTCGCCGGAGCGATCATCACCGAGAAGATTTTCGGCTGGCCCGGTTTGGGACTGCTGCTCGTCGAAGACGGGATTGGTAAGCGCGACTATCGCGTCGTGCAGGGATGCGTGCTGGTGATCAGCATGACTTACATCGTCGCGAACTTGCTGACGGACATGGTTTATCGCTGGCTCGATCCGCGTATCCGCGTCAGTTAACACATGAATCGTCTAACTATCATTGGATTGGTAATCGTCGCGGTGCTTGTGCTCGTCGCGCTGTTCGCGCCGTGGATCGCACCGTACGACATCAGCACCACCGATCTGGCGATGCGCTATCTCCCGCCGTCTGCACAGCACTGGTTTGGAACGGACTCAACCGGACGCGACATCTTTTCCCGCGTCGTGTTTGGCGCGCGCATCTCGTTACAGGTCGGGATCGTCGTCGTCGCTGTGTCGGCGCTGATCGGCACGATGATGGGCGCGGTTTCAGGTTATTACGGCGGTTGGGTGGATCGATTCGTGTCGGGTTATCTGTTCAATGTGTTTCTCGCGTTTCCGGGTCTGTTGCTGGCGATTGCGATGGTCGCGTTTCTCGGGGCAGGCTTGAACAAACTGATTCTCGCGTTGTGCATCATCGGCTGGGTCGGTTACGCGCGACTCATTCGCGGGCAAGTGCTGAAAGTGCGCGAGTACGACTTTGTCCAGGCCGCACGAGCACTCGGCGCCAGCGACACGCGCATTCTGCTCATCCACATACTTCCGAACGCGATTCAACCATTGATCGTCCAGGCGAGCCTTGGCATGGCGGGCGCGGTGCTGTCCGAAGCCTCGTTGTCATTTCTCGGCCTCGGCGTCCCACCTCCAGCACCCTCCTGGGGCGTCATGATCGAAGAAGCCCGCGACCTTTCGACTTTGCAGGCGGCTCCCCACGCTCTAATCTTCCCCGGGATCGCCATCGCCCTCACCGTCCTGGCCTTCAACTTCATCGGCGACGGCCTCCGCGAATACCTCGACCCCCGTCAGCGAACGAGGTGAACGATCATCGGCATGTTTGACACGCCTGAACCTCAAGGCTACCATCCAGACCGATTTAAATGATGCGCGTAGCTGAAAGCGTTCTCGATCTCATCGGGCAAACTCCTCTCCTTCATATCTCTCGTTTCGCGCCGCCACCACTCGCCAGCGTTTATGCAAAAGTTGAATGGCTGAATCCCGGAGGATCCATAAAGGACAGGGCCGCACTGGGGATGGTTCTTGACGCCGAAGAGAAGGGACTGCTCAAACCCGGCGCCACGATCGTCGAGCCGACCGCCGGTAACACGGGAATCGGCCTCGCCCTCGTGGGAGTTGCACGTGGCTACCGTGTTATCCTCTGCGTCCCACGCGGTTTCGCCGAAGAGAAAATGAAGCTCATCCAGGCGTTGGGCGGCGAAATCGAGTACGTGCCAAACGAGGCGGGAATGCAGGGTGCGATTGAGCGCTGCCACGAGCTCGAACAGACGATCAAAGGCAGCTTCGTGCCGCAGCAATTTGAGAATACCGCGAACCCGTGTTTTCATGAACGCAGCACCGGACGCGAGATCGTTGAGCAGATGAACGGCCGCGTAGACGCCGTCGTCATCGGCGCGGGAACGTCCGGAACGTTCGTCGGCGTTTCGCGCGCGGTGCGGAAAGTAAATAAGGACGCGCTGTGTGTCCTGGTCGAACCGGAAGGGTCAATCTAC
>DASTOZ010000335.1:0-4601 GCA_035762365.1 Pyrinomonadaceae bacterium
TTCACCCGGTCCAACATTCGGATCGGCGATAACGATTTTTGCGCCTTCTTCGGCGAAAAGAATCGAGGTCGCCTGCCCGATACCGCCTGAGCCACCGGTAACGATCGCGACCTTATCTTTCAGACGATTCCCCATTTTTGGTTGCGTCTCTGCGCTTTTGTGTCTTTTGTGCCTTTTTGTGGCTAAGCTATCTTCATTTTTGGTTGCGTCTCTGCTTTTGTGTCTTTTGTGCCTTTTTGTGGCTAAGCTATCTTCCCGCCAGCGAATCGCTCGAGCACATCGGGCTCGTACAAAGGAATGAATATCTCGGTCTCACGCTTTATGCGCTTGCAGGCGATGTGATACTCCGCGAGACTTTCCTGAATGCCGAGCGGTTCACCGTCCTCGAGGTTTGCAAACTTGAAAACACAATCAGAAATGCCAACGCGACCTCTTGCAGTTTCCACGACGTAACACATCGACGAACGGTGATGCACGCCGGCCCAGAAACAACTTAGTCCCGGCATGATCTGATCTTCGTCTTCCAACAACCGGACGCGCTCCTGACCTTCGAACATCAGATAACTCAACGTCTCGTCAGAGATGCGAAGCTTTCTTGGCACGTGCATGGGAAAAACTTCGGCATGAAAGTCTTCGATCCACCCGCGCTTCGAGATACAGACTTGGGCATTCGGAAACAGTTGAATGTTTGCGGTCGCGTAGATTTGCAACGGCGTGATCAGAACGTAGTCGACGTCTTCCGGTTTGATTCCGAGTGCCGCGAGCGCATTCAACGGACGCTCGTTTTCCTCGCGCACGAGTTTTCCACGTTCACCAAATCCGCTCGACCAACGCTCGTTCAATTCCGTCAGGTCTGCCGGTGGTCCAGTGTTGATAATCGCGGTCTTTCCGTGACCACGAATGACAGCCATCCAGAAATACAACCGGACCCAGTCGTTCCAATGATTCATCCAGTAAACTTCCGGACCCATGACGTCACACTGGCCCATCTTTAAAAATTGCACTTCGAATGTCATGTCGAGTTAGTAAGTGGCCCGGCCACCAGTTATGTCGAAAGTAAACCCGGTCGTGAAAGCGGTCTCCGGCGAAACGATGAACCGCGCCATGTGGGCGATCTCGTCGAGCGTGCCGCAACGCTTCATAGGGATCTTGTCGGTCATGTATTTCACTTGCGCTTCCGGCATCGCGTCGACCATCGGCGTCTTGATTACTGCCGGCGCCAGCGCGTTGATCGTGATTCCAGTCTCCGCATACTCCTTGCCTTGCACTTTCGTCATACCAATAACTGCCGCTTTAGAGGCCGAGTAGGCGAGCATACCGGCGTTCCCTTCTTTGCCGGCCACCGATGCGATGTGCAGTATCCGCCCGTAATTCCGTTTGAGCATCCACGGAAGCACGGCGCGCGCGGTAAAGAACGAAGCCATGAAGTTTACTTCAAACACGCGACGCAGATCGTCAGTCGCGACTTCGTGCGTTTTGATGTTCGTCTGACCGGTGATTCCCGCGCTGTTTACGAGAATATCAATCCGGCCAAACCGTTCAGCAACCTGGTTGATAACATCAAGAACAGAAACTTCATTCGTTAGATCGAGTTTAAAGGCGACTGCCCTGTCTCCGATATCCGGCGCCTGATTCAGATCAAGCAGCGCAACTTGAGCTCCGTCGGCGTGTAGCCTCGTGGCAATCGCCAGCCCCAGTCCCGACGCTGCGCCGGTAACAACAGCCACCTGCCCCTTGAAATCAGTAGTCATCATTGCATCAATTTGCGAGGTCGCTGATCACCACCTCGCGCCTGCTCTCGATTGGTCTAAGTAGTTCGAGCTTGTCGTTGAGCTCAACACCCCAACCCGGTGCATCGCTAAGCTCGACAAATCCATCGCGCGGCAGCGGCTCATTGCGAAACAGCTCGCCGAAAAGCGGAACTACTCGATCCGCCGCCGGACTCATCACCAAAAACTCGGCAATCGGACAATTCGTAAACGCATATTGCAGGTGATATGAAAACACGCTCGAGCCATGCGGAATTACTGGAAGATCGTAAGCCGACGCCATCGCCACAATGCGCCGCGCTTCTGTCAATCCGCCGACCCAGTTGATATCGGGCTGCAGGACGTCAGCGCACTTTCGCGCGATCAGCTCGCGAAAACCATAGCGCGTGTATTCGTGCTCACCCGTCGTCACCAGGCACGTGCCTGTCAACGCTCGTTTGAGTTCGGCATAACCGTCGTAATCGTCAGGGGGCAAGCATTCTTCAATCCACTCGAGGTCAAATTGCGCGAGCGCTTTCGCGAGTTTGATCGCGTAAGGGACCGTCAACGCCATGTAACAATCCAGGCGGAGCGGGAAGTCTGGTCCAACCTGTTCTCGCGCTTCGGCCATGACGGCGATGTTCTTTTTCAAACCTTCGTCACCATCCGCTGGACCATAACGACAAGGAATCTTCGCGCCATGAAATCCCCACTGACGCGCGATGTCGGGCCGCGAAGTGGTTGCGTAAACCGGCAACTTGTTCTTAGTCTCTCCGCCAAGCAACGCGTACACAGGCTCGCCGCGAAGTTTGCCGAGGCAATCCCAGATCGCCAGATCGACTGCGCTAATGGCCTGCACGGCCAGGCCTTTACGCCCGTACGGCAAAGTGGCGCGCCACATCTGGTCCCAGATCAATTCGACGTTGCGAGGATCCTGACCCTCTACGAAACGGCTGAGATGTTTCTCGATGATGTAGCACGCAGGTTCACCACCGATGCTACAGCCGATCCCGACGGTGCCGTCAGACAGTTCCACCTCGACCAGCACCGTACCCAGCGCATTGATCCCCCAACTCGTTCGCTTCGCCTTGTACTCTTCATACACTGACATCGGATTGGCGATCGGCAGATCGATGATCCAGTGGCTACCGGTCTGATTGTGATAATCCGCCCCCATTTGATCAGCTGCTATCACAAAGGCGCGTACTTCACTGACTGTGACTTGCTTCATACTTAACCCATCTCAAAAGTTGAATTTGTCAATGTTCGCTTTGTTGAAGATAAACGGCGCGCCGAGCAAGACCTCGTCGTTCTTGATCTCGACCTTGCCCAACCTTCCCGCGACGAACTCATGGTCGCCGCGCTTGAGCCTCCCATCGGTTAGAGCATCCGCAGCATAGACCGTTAAATAGCCGAGATCGACTGTGTTCCACAGCACGACGCTCTCCACGATTCCCGCCTTCACGTACGTCTTGTTCATGTTCGGCAGCGACAGTCCGATTACTCTTATGTCTGTTCGTCCTGACTGCTTCACGGCCTCCGCCGCTCCCGGCACTGCGGGCGCAGCAATCGCCATGATCAACTTCGCGCCCGGATAAACCTTGAGAATGGTTTGTGTCTCGGAGAAAGCGCGATCACGATCGCCTTCACTCGGTTGGATAGCGACGAGTTTCATGTCCGGATACTTTTCGGCGAGACGGGCCTTGATGTTCTTGATCCACTCGTTCTGGTTCGCGGCACTCAGCGATGCCGTGACAATGGCAAACTCACCTTTGCCGTTCAGTATTCGAGCGGCCTCGTCCGTCAACGTGTATCCGATCCCCTGCGGTGTTGCCTGGTTGATAAGAAAGTCGCGCGCGTTCTCTTCGGCATCCGCATCCCACGTGATGACCTTGATGCCTTTGTCGCGCGCCTTTCGCAGTACAGTCGAGATGCCTGCCTGGTTCTCGACACTCACTGCGATGACGTCGACACCCTTTGTGATCCACGCTTCGACGACTTCGTTCTGCTTCGCGGGATCGAGATCGGTTGGACCATCCCACAAAAGATCGATGCCCAGCTCTCTCGCGGCCTCCTCCGCACCCTGGCGGCAACTAATGAAGTACGGATCGCCCTTCGCTTTGGGCATCATCGCCACCTGAATCCGGTTGGCAGGAGCAGTTGGCGCGGCGGACGGGACCGCGTTTGAGTTGTTAGTGACTGAACGCACGAGCATCCAGTTGCTTGCCGCGACAATCAGAGCGGCAACGATGATCACGGCGCTTAGAACAGCTACCTGCGAATTCTTCACGTCGATCTCCTCAACGACTGCCTGATGCTTTTTACCGGCCGTCGAAAATCGATTCAGAATAATAGTGCCGAGCAGCAGCACGCCCGTCAGAATGCCGGTCAACTCCGCAGGCTGGCCGCTCAAACGCAAACCGTTCTGAAGAACAACCAGCGCGAACAACCCCAGCACCGTTCCCGCGATCGTTCCACGGCCGCCGAAAATTGACGTGCCCCCAAGCACCACGGCCGTGATGGCCATCAACTCAAAACCACTTCCGGCGTCTGACTTCGCCTGGCCCAGATGGGCCACATAAACAATCGCCGACACACTCGCTGCCAAACCCGACAGCACATAGACGACGAACACGTGTCGAGAAACACGTATTCCTGCGAAGCGAGCACCTTCTGACGAGTAGCCGATTGCGTAGAGACTGCGTCCGAAGGCAGTGCGGTGTAGTAACCATGCAAACCCGAGTATTGCCAGTATGAGAATGAACAGTTGCGTGGGGACCACGCCGCCAACATAACCCTGGCCTAAAAACAAAAACTGCCCGGGAAATCCGGAGTAGTTCTCGATGCCGCGCG
>DASTOZ010000336.1:0-9922 GCA_035762365.1 Pyrinomonadaceae bacterium
CCGTGGTTTATCTACGCTCCGGCGAATGGACCGGGCGCCGGCATCTTCAAGTCAATCGACGGTGGTTCCACCTGGAAAGAGATTTCCGTTGGCATTCCACTCGAAGGTCGCGGACACATCGGCATTGCGGTGTCGCCTACAAATCGCAATCGACTCTACGCCGTCGTCGATGCGAAGGAAGGCGGTGTGTTTATCTCGAATGATGCGGGCGCAACCTGGACCAGACTTTCAAGCGACAAACGACTGTGGGACCGCGGTTGGTATTTCGAAAAAGTCACGGCCGATCCAAAGAACGCAGACGTCGTTTACGTGATGAACACTTCGATCTATCGTTCGACGGACGCGGGCAAAACATGGACGCCGATCAAAGGCGCACCGGGCGGCGACGACTATCACCAACTCTGGATCAATCCCGACGATCCGAAGCGGATGATTGTTGCCAGCGATCAGGGCGCGATCGTGACTATCGACGGCGCGACAACCTGGAGTTCCTGGTACAACCAACCGACAGCGCAGATCTATCACGTCGCCGCCGACTATCGCTTTCCGTACTGGGTCACCGGCGCGCAGCAAGACAGCGGCGCCGTCGGCACTCCTTCGCATAGCAATCATTCCGAAATTTCCAATCGCGACTGGGAAGGCTTGTGCGCGGGCGGGGAAGCAGGCTACACCGCGCCGGATCCGCTGCATCCCGAGATTCTGTTTGGCGGCACGGTCTCGCGTTGCAACGTTCTCACCGGTGAGACGAAAAACGTTTCGCCTGAACGCGGCGCCACGCCCGGACAGTTTCGTCACGCCTGGACGCAGCCGCTGGTCTTCTCGCCAGCCGATCCGCGCGCGCTCTACTACGCAAATCAGTTTCTCTATAAAACGACGAATGGCGGTGAGAGTTGGACGCAAATCAGTCCGGACCTGACGCGCGAAGATCCCGGCGTGCCGGCGAATCTCAACGAGGCTGCCGCTGCTGACGCGCCGGCGGACAAGCGTCGTGGCGTCATCTACACGATCGCTCCATCGCCTCTGCGCGCGGCGACGATCTGGATTGGCACCGACGATGGCCTGGTCCAATTGACGAAGGACGACGGCAAGACCTGGCAGAACGTGACGCCGCCCGCGCTCACCTCCTGGAGCAAAGTGGTGATGATCGAAGCTTCGCACTTCGATGTGAACGAAGCATACGCCGCCGTCGAGCGTCACCAACTCGCCGACTACGAGCCACACATCTATCGCACAGTCGACTCCGGAAAAACGTGGACCGAAATAACTAACGGACTACCCGCGGGCGTCTACGTGCAAACCGTTAAGGAAGATCCGAATCGTCGCGGACTTTTGTTCACCGGCACCGAACGCACTGTCTTCGTTTCGTTTGATCGAGGCGATCATTGGCAGTCGTTGAAACTGAACCTGCCGCCCGCATCGATGCGCGATCTCGACGTTCATGGCGACGACTTGATCGTCGCGACGCATGGCCGCGGCTTCTGGGTGCTCGACAACATTTCCGCGTTGCGGCAGATCAATGCTGACCTCGCCAGCGGCAATGCGCATCTGTTTCAACCTGCTGACGCGATCCTGATGACGCCGGGAAGCGACAACGGCACGCCGATGCCGCGCGACGAACCGTTGGCTGAGAACGCCCCCACCGGCGCGATGATCGACTACTACCTGAAGTCGAACGCCACTGGTCCAGTCACACTCGAGATCTTCGATCCGGCGGGCGATCTCGTTCGCAAGTATTCGAGTGAAGACAAAGGACCAGTGCTGAATCCGGAGACCCTCAACATTCCGGCGTACTGGGTGCGACCGTTTGAGCCACTGTCGACTGCCGCGGGTATGCATCGATGGATCTGGGACCTGCGACTGACGCCGGCGCCGCGCCCGGCGGGTGGTGGCGGCGGACGCGGTGGTGCTCCGATGGTCCTGCCGGGAACCTACAGCGTGAAGCTCTCCGTCGGCGGGAAGAGTTACACGCAGCCGTTGGTCGTGAAAATGGATCCGCGAACTAAGTAAAAGGTATTTGCGGTATTCCAACTTTAGTTGGATGACACTCAGGTCGATCTCTCACTAAACTCGTCGCCATTCGTGGGGTGGCAGTCTCGATAGTCGTCTTTCCTTTGCATAGAGTCCTGTTCGCTAAAACTATCGCGCGTTCGCGGAGGTCTGGGTATGCGTAGGATCCTTCACCTGTTCATCTTTGTATTCTTCCTGTCGGCGGTAACGACAGCTAATTCTCAAAGCAATTACGCAACGTTGAGCGGCACGATCTACGATCCGCAACAGAAGGTTCTAGCCGGCTGCTCGGTCCAACTGACCTCCGAAACTACCGGCGCCTCGCGCTCGGCAATCACCAACGAACTCGGCACGTTCCAGATCACGGGTTTACTGCCTGGAGATTACAAAGTCTCGGTGCACGCATCTGGTTTTGCGGCACTGACGCAGAAGATCACCCTCGAGGTGGGCCAATCGATGACGCTCGATCTGAACTTGAAAGTCGCGTCATTGAGTACCGTGGTCGAGGTCTCAGCCGATACGATTAACGTCCTGCGAACTACAGACGCTTCCGTCGGAGAAGTGGTCGAGCCGACAGCAGTACGGAACTTGCCGCTCAACGGACGCATGCTGATCGACCTCGTACTCACCGTTCCAGGAGCACATGAATCACACGGAGCTCAGGCAGGCGACATGAGCCCGTTGTACTGGCGTCCAGGCCAGCGCTCCGCGATCAGCATCAGCGGTAATCGTCCTAACGCAAACTACTTCCTGCTCGATGGCGCGACCAATACAGATCCGACATTCAATACGCTCAACTTGAGTCCGTCGCCTGACGCCGTGCAGGAGTTCAAAGTGCAGACGGGAAGTTACACCGCAGAGCTCGGTGGTGCGGGCGGGGGTCAGGTCAACATCGTCACGCGCACTGGCACGAACGCGTTTCACGGGACCGTTTACGAGTTCTTGAGAAACGACGTCTTCGATGCGCGCACCTTCAACGAGATGGACGAGGCAAATCATCTGGTGCGGAATAATTTCGGAGCTTCACTCGGCGGTCCAATCGTACGCAACAAGAGCTTCTTTTTTGGTAACTATGAAGGGTTGCGACACACCAGATCACACACGATGGTGGCGACAGTGCCCACGCTCGACGAGATCAATGGTAACTTCGAGATGAGTGGGGCGACGATCTACAACCCGTTTAGCTCGCATCCCAATCCGAACTTCGATCCGACGAAGCCGGTAAGTCCAGCCAACCCGCAGATCATTCGCGATCAGTTTCCGAACAACACGATTCCGCAGGGGCTCATCGATCCGAAAGCAGCTCTGTTCTTAACGAAGTACATTCCGCGTCCTAATCTGGAAATGGGAATGATGGGTTGCGGTATGACCATGATGGGAGCGCCCACAGTCGTCGGCGCAGGCATGGACTGCAACAACTATCTCGACGTGCGCAATGCACATCACACCACCGACCAGGCCACATTTCGCTTCGATCAAACACTCAGTGGCGGCGACAGTTTCTTCGTTCGTTATTCGTTTAGCAGTGAACGAGGATTCACGCCGCAGAACCTGCCGGGCTTTGGCGCTTTTCACGATAACTTGTCGCAGAACGGGACCATCGGTTGGACTCGTGTGATAAGTCCGAACATTGTGAACCTCGCTTCGGTCACGATATCGCGTCTCGCAATGCATCGCACGTCGGAGAACAGTTTTACGAACGACATCGTGTCGGAACTTGGCATCACCGGCATCGGCTTCGGCGGTGAAGGCGCATTTGGCGCGCCGTGGTTCAATGCTCAGGGTTATTCAGGCATGGGCGACACTTTCATCGCCACGCCGGTGCAGATGTGGAACACGATTGCCGAAGCGCGCGATTCGCTGAACTGGCAGGTTGGTAGACACAGCTTGAAGTTTGGCGCGAGTTACCGGCACTTCATCTGGCCCATGTGGGGTTTCTTTCAGAACCGCGGGTACTATCAGTTCACTAACGGCTTCACGACACAAACCGCGACGAATGATGGAACAGGATCCGCACTGGCCAGTTTTCTGCTCGGTTTGCCGGCGGTGAAGCAGAGGCAGGCTGGCATTCCCCAAATGCAGTTGCGCCAGTGGTACGGCGATGCCTTTGTGCACGACAGCTTCCAGATTACGCGTAACACGACGATTCAGATGGGCCTTCGTTATGAATACATGAGCCCGTTGGTGGACATTCGTTATACAAACACCAACCTGACATTTCAGGATGGAGTGCCCTTCGTGTTCATCGGCGGGCAGCAAGGTTTTCCGGAAGGTCTGAACTACTCCAACAAACTCAAATTCGCCCCACGCGTCGGTATCTCCCACAACCTGCACCAGCATGGATTGGTGTTGCATGCGGCGTTCGGAATCTTTTTCACGCCGGTCGATATGAACACCTGGTGCAACCAGCGTCATAACGTGCCTTACGTGTTTCCGGAAACGCAGCAGAGCGACAATTTCATTCCCGCACCGGGAATCGTCGCCACTCACTTCAACTTCGGTCCTGCAGTGTTGGGAACGACGACTGTCAGCTTCGCCGCCTTCGAGGCCAATGCACCGGCGCAATACATCGAGCAATGGAGCGGGTCGGTGGAGAAGAGCCTGGGTGCGGAAACAACTCTCGAGCTCGGCTATCTCGGTTCGCACGGGTTGCATCTACAGCGTTCCCACTTAATCAACAATGCGCCTGCTGGTCCGGGTGCGATTGGGCCACGCCGCCCGTTCAGGACCTTGAGCTTTTTGCCTGGGATGGTCCTGCCTACTGACATTGCAATTACCAGTACGACGTTTCCGGTGAGTGGCATCAACCTGCTCGAAAATTCCGCACAGAGTTGGTATGAGGCGGGTTATGTCAATTTGCGCAGAAGATTTACGCGCGGTTGGACCTTTCTCGCTAACTACACTTTTTCTAAGAACCTCAGCGATGCGCCTGATTTCCGGTCTCCTATGTTTGAATCAGCGGCGCCTCAGGACAATTCAAATCTCAGACGGGAAAAGGGACCCGCGTGCGATGTGCGTCACCGCTTTGCGCTGAGCATGGTCTACGACATACCGGCGTGGAAGCAGAGTGGGTTCATTCATACGATTAGCAAAGACTGGAGATTGTCGGCGATTTATCAGGCGCAGAGTGGGTTCCCGTTCACCATCTCGGTTTTTGGCGACACGGCGAACGCGGGAACGTTGTTGGGTGAGAATCCGATTCGCGCGAACTACACCGGCCAGCCAATTTTTGATGCGAACTCGCGGACCGCCGATAGGTGGTTCAACCCCACCGCGTTTGCCACCCCGGCGGCGTTCACGTTCGGCAACGTGGGCCGCAACACAGTCTACGGTCCCGGCAGACAGACTCTGGATCTCGCTCTGCAAAGGGAGTTCTCGATGACCGAGACCGTCAAACTACAGATACGCGCCGAAGCCTTCAACGCACTCAACCAGACAAACCTCGGAACTCCCAATCGCTTCGTCAACACGCCGCAGTTCGGAACGATCACCGAAGCCGCGACACCTGGGCGTGAAATCCAACTCGGAATCCGCGTTTCGTTCTAGTTGTTATTGATTGAATGCTGGTGGAGGGACCCAGTCTCGGGTTCAATTGCGTCAATTTTGAGTCCGTTTACTTTTGCAACAAAGTTTTTTGGTAGGAAGATGGACTCTGAAATTAACCAAACCAGAGACTGGGTTAACTTACGTGCCGAGAGTAACAGCGACGTGTAACTCTGTCATGACCCGGAAGATGGGTGGAGAGATCAAACTTTAGTTGGAGATGGAAATCTGCCTTAACGCAGGTGGACCAGCCCGCGTTGCAGGGCTGTGGTGACGGCCTGGGTGCGGTCGGTGACGCCGAGCTTGCTCAGAATGTTATTGATGTGACTCTTCACGGTCGCCTCGCTAATCTTCAAACTGGCCCCGATTTCCTTATTACTTTGGCCACGGACGATCAGTTCGAGCACTTCCATCTCGCGGCTGGTCAAATCAGAGCTGGCCATGCGCTCGGCAAGCCGCATGGCGATTGCCGCGGGAATGTGCCGCGAGCCGGCGTGCACGGCCCGTATGGCCGCCTCGAGTTCTTCGAAGAACACATCCTTCAACAGATAACCTCTGGCTCCGGCCTGTAGCGACCGGTAGATATCTTCATCACCATCGTAGGTAGTGAGCACGATCAGACGCGCATCCGGAAACTTGTTTCGAATCGCTGTGATCGCTTCGACGCCGCCGACGACGGGCATACGCAAATCGATCAGCGTTACGTCTGGCGTGTGTTGATTGTATAAATCGATCGCCTCTTGTCCGTTGATTCCTTCCGCGATAACTGTCATGTCCGGCACGGTATTGATGAGGGCGACAAAACCCTGCCGCACAACCGCCTGGTCGTCGATTACCATGATCCTGATTCTGTTATTCACGATCTAACATCTCCATTACTAACTGCTGATCGGCACGTCGACTACGACTTCAGTGCCTGAGCCGTCAGTGCTCCGAATCGACAAAGTCCCGCCAATCTGTTCCGCGCGCTCCCGCATGCCGACCAATCCAAAATGTCCCTCTTGTCCATTACGCGACGTTTGGTAATTAAAACCGCGCCCGTCATCCCGGACGATGAGCTGCACTCGTTTGGTATCGAACACGAGATTGACGAGTATCCGCTGAGCGTGCGCATGTTTCACTGCATTGTTGATTGCTTCTTGTCCGATACGAAGAAGATTGCCTTCCACGGTTTGGTCCAATGGCCGGAAAGTGCCATTGACTTCAACCTGCGCGTGGATAGCAGTGTCGTGCGTTAGTCTACGCGCAGTCTCGGCCAAAGCAGTCGGCAGATCGTTGTTTTCGAGACTCGGCGATCGCAGTTCCCAAACATAGCGTCGAGCTTCCGCGATACCGTGGCGAACTTGCCGCCTCGCACGATCGAGCGAAGACATGGCGGCGTCAGCTCCCGGTGGCATTGTGCGGGCAATCACCTCGAGTTGCACGGAGAGTCCGGCCATTTCCTGCGCGAGGTTGTCGTGAATCTCACGCGCGATGCGAGTTCGCTCCGCCAGCACGGCGTTGAACTGCGCCTGTATTCCGCGCACGCGAAGGCGAAACAGCAGCCACGCCAGCATGACCAGCGCGAGCAGGCACACCGCGTAAAACCAGTTGGTCTGATAAAAATATGGCTTCAGGTAAAGAGAGAAAGTCGCGCCGGTTTGGTTCCAAACCCCATCGTTGTTACTCGCGATCACGCGAAACGTGTACGACCCGGGTCGCAGATTAGTGTAGTAAGCGATGCGGCGAGTGCCACTATCAATCCAGTCAGGGTCGAAGCCCTCCAACTTATACTTGAACCTGACCTTCTCCGGAGCCACGAAGCTGGGGGCCGTGTAATACAAGTCAAAGCGCGTGGCGCCGGGAGGCAGCTCGATGCGGTCATTCGGTGCAAACGACTTGTCGTCGATCCGTATCTCCTCGATCACAACGGGCGGCGCGTGCGAGTTTGTTTTCAATCTCTCCGGGTCGATCATCGCGACGCCGTTGATAGTAGGGAACCAAAGCTTTCCGTCACTACCTCTCCATCCGGCCGGATCGCCGCCGCCACTGCACTCACGCGTCATCATGCCGTCTGCCGTACCGTAAGCAACTGGTGCGATCGAGCCAATCGTGCCTTTGGCAAACTCGTCGAGCTCGTTCTTACTGATGCTAAAAACACCTTTGCGGCAACTCAGCCACAAGTTCTTTTGGCCGTCTTCCAGAATCCGGTATACAACATCGTCGAGTAGACCATTGCCGGTCGTGTAGGTCGTAAACCTGCCGTCTTTCATTCGATTCAAACCACCGCCGTTCGTGCCGATCCACAGCGTGCCGTCCGAATCTTCATGGAGCGAGATAACTGCATCGCTCGAAAGACCGTCGCGGGTCGTGAAGCTTGTGAACTCCTCATTCGTGAGTCGACCTAAGCCGCCGAACGTGCCGATCCACAAGGCGCCTTTGCTGTCCTCATAGATTGTGCTGACCAGATCGTTGGGAAGTCCATCGACCTCGGTGAACGTCTTGAAGACCCCGTTCTTCATTCGAGTCAAGCCGCCGCGTGTGCCGATCCATAAGTTGCCGTTACGATCGAGGTGGGTCGACCTGACGTCGTTGTTTGCGAGACCATCAGCCGCAGTATAGACACTAAACTTTCCCTCGCTAAAACGATTCAATCCGTCAGGCGTACCGATCCAGAGACTTCCCGCGTTGTCGCCGACAAGAGACAGCACAACGTTGCTGGCGAGGCCGTCTCGCATGGTGTAAGCAGTGAGTTTTCCGTTGCGGAGCAGATTCAGTCCACCGCCGTCAGTGCCGATCCAGACGTTGCCTTCGTGATCTTCGTAGATTGATTTGACTCGGTCACTCGAGAGTCCGTTTCTGGCAGTGTAGGTCGTGAACTTCGTTTCTTTGAGGAGGTTGACTCCGCCGGACTCAGTGCCGATCCAAATATTGCCCTCGAGGTCTTCGAGAAGTGAAAGGATCGTGCTGGTTGAGAGTGCTTCGCCGGGGTTGAAACCGGCGAACCGGCCATCACTGAAGCGACAAAGACCCTCAGCCGTGCCGATGAGCAGACCACCATCGCGGTCCGCCTGAAGCGAGATGATGCGATCGTTTGGCAGACCATCTCGCGTTGTGTAGGTAGCGAATTGATGGCCGTCGAACGATGTCAGGCCCGCGAATGAGCCAAACCATATTCGACCGTTCCGGTCCTGCTGGATTGCTCTGACACTGTTACTTCCCAGCCCATCGCGGACGGTGTAGTTCGTAAACTTACCATCCTTGATCCTGCCCACACCGTACGGCGTGGCAATCCAAAGCGCACCGTCGGAATCTTCCAGTAACGCCTGGATGCTGCCACTGATCAGCCGCTCTTTAGTGGTGAACGTCGTGAGTCCGCCGCTTTTTAAGAGACCGAGACCGTTGGCAGTTGCGACCCAGAGGTTGCGTTCCCGATCTTCGTAAATGGCCTGGATAGTCTCGCTGGGCAGTCCGTCGTCCATGGTGAACAGCGTGAACTTGCCGTTCAGCATACGCACCAGGCCCTGCGCGGTGCCGATCCACAGAGCGCCTTGCCGATCTGCTAACAGGCTGCGAATGTAGTTACTCTTGATCTCGGGAGTGTTGTGCTTATCGAAAACGGTGAACTTCACGCCGTCGAAACGGGCCAAACCCTCTTCAGTGCCGATCCAGATGTAGCCGTCCCTGGTTTGCGCGATCGCGTGAACGGTGTTCTGCGGCAAGCCGTTCTCGGTGAGCCACAGTTCGTGGCCCAACTGCGAGAGTTCGCGAGGTGAATCGAGTGCCTGGACGGTCGCACAGTTGTGGAGCAACAGTGACAAGACAACAGTAAGCAGGTGAACGCGACTCGTTCGGCGCATAATTCGACGGGCATTGTCAGGTTAAACCCGCGGAAGATGCAATGGTCGATGTTTCGCTGCTTCAGCTACTTGCTCGTAGTGGTTGGCTTCTATCAAGGCCTTCTATCGCCCGCCGTCCAGTTTCGAAAGGATATCGATAAACTCCCGCAGCCGGTGAAGGTTCAGAATTATCAGTGTCGGTACGACGATGAGAATGATCGATCCGAGCACCACGCCGGCTTTGGCCCACACGCGATGTTCGGTAAGCTGCGGTTCAGGTTTTGTGCGCAGTGCCAGCCAACCAAAGATGATCGCCAGGATCGGTTTCTCGAGGCCCAGCAGATTAACAAAGCTGAAGATACCGAGTATCAGCGACACCGTCGCAAAGGCATACTTCTGGCCCACTATCAGGGAATCCCTGGTTTGATTCTGCAACATGATTTTATCTCTCCAACACCAGTTCGGTGTTTATCCTGAACGGGTTCTCTTTGATGAAAATGAATAACAAGGCAACGATGATCAGTGGCACGACTTTAAAAGCCATGCCCGGGTTA
>DASTOZ010000337.1:0-5613 GCA_035762365.1 Pyrinomonadaceae bacterium
GGAGGCGACAGCCATACGCATCGATGGGCCATACCGGTTGTTACAGCTCGCAAATGGAGCGGAAGTCAGTTGCCATGCTTTGCTGGTTGCGACCGGCGTGCAGTGGCGCAAGCTCGACGCGCCCGGAGTGGAACGTCTGACCGGCGCGGGCATTTATTACGGCGCGGCGATGACTGAAGCAATGTCGACCAAAGGTGAGGACGTCTACGTGATTGGCGGCGCGAACAGTGCCGGACAGGCAGCGATGCACTTTTCCCGATACGCGCGGCGGGTGGTGATGCTGGTGCGCGGCTCGTCGCTGGCTTCGTCGATGTCGCAATACCTGATCAATCAGTTGCAGGCGACTCCAAACATTCAAATCGAGTTCAATACGTCAGTGGTAGAAGCTCACGGTGAAGATCATCTCGAAGAGATCTCAATCCACTGCACGGTCACGAACGAAACGAACAGAGTGCCGGCGAACTCCCTATTCATCATGATCGGGGCCGCGCCAAACACTGACTGGCTGGCGAACATCGTGGAACGCGACGAACGCGGTTTCATCTATTCCGGACCGCAACTAACACGCGAGGGCAAACGACCGAGTGGCTGGAAACTCGATCGCGAGCCGGGTCTATTGGAGACGAATGTTCCCGGCATCTTCGTGGTGGGCGACGTGCGGCACGGTTCGGTGAAACGTGTAGCGTCGGGCGTCGGCGAAGGATCGGTGGCAATCTCTTTCGTGCATCAGTATCTGAGCAAGGTCGTGTGACAGATGGAAGAAACGGGATCAGAAAACGCGCAGACAGTGTCGGGCGGAATCGAGACGATGACGCCGACCGCTACTTCGCCGGTCGATAAAGTCGAGGCACTCCGGCGCGTTCACGTGTTTGCCGATCTGCCGGACGAGCAGTTGCAGTGGTTCGCCGAGAACACCGAAGACTATCGTTACGCGGCGGGCGACGTTGTGTTTCGCAAAGGCGACAAGCCGGAGAATATGATCGTCTTTCTCGAAGGCGAAGCGCACGCGTATTGGGACGAAACCGACCACGACATTGTTTACATTGTGCGAGCAGGCGATCGTTCGAGTGAAGTCAGTGGAATGCTGCCGTTTTCGCGGATGACGGAGTTTCAAGTCACGGGACGCGCGGTGACGGACGTGCGTCTGCTGCGGTTTCCGGTCGGTTTGTTTCCCGAGCTGATGCAGCGCGCCCCGGTTCTGGTCCAGCGGCTGGTTGGCATCATGAGCGATCGCGTTCGCGAAGCGACGACGCTCGATCAGCAGCAGGACAAGCTCATGGCGCTCGGCAAACTCTCGGCCGGCCTTGCGCACGAGCTCAATAATCCGGCGGCGGGTGCCGTGCGTGCTGCCAACGATCTGATCGAAACGCTGAAAGAGCTGCGCACGGCAGACATCAGGCTCTGCTCGCACGATCTTACGGACGAGCAGGCAGCGTCGATCGACGCGTTCGAACGCCGCGCGATCGAGCGTACGGATAACGCTGCGCCCTTAAACTCGCTCGACCAGAGCGACAGGGAAGATGAAGTTTCCGGGTGGCTCGAGGCGCATGGGATTAGTGAGCCGTGGCAAATCTCGTCGAATTTGGTCGAGGCCGGGATCGATTCGACGGCGCTCGATCAGCTTCTCGGAGAAACGCCGTCCACTGCACTCGCGGATGTGTTGGCGCGCGTCAATTGCCAGCTCGCCGCGGCGAAGTTGGCCAGTGAGATCAAGACGAGCACCACGCGCATCTCCGAGCTGGTTCAAGCGATCAAGGAATACAGTTACATGGACCAGGCGAGCAGTCAGGACCTGGACGTCCATAAAGGTCTCGACAACACGCTGCTGATCCTGAAGTACAAGCTCCGCAAGAAAGACATCACGGTGACGCGTGAGTACGACGAATCGTTGCCGCTGATCAAAGCTTACGGCAGCGAGTTGAACCAGGTGTGGACCAACTTGATCGTGAATGCCGTCGACGCGATGAGTAACGGCGGCAAGTTGAAGGTGCGGACGAAGCGCGAGCCGACGGATGTCATGGTTGAGATTCGTGATAACGGCGCCGGAATACCCGCGGCTGCAAGGTCGCGCATCTTCGAGCCGTTCTTCACGACGAAGGCCGTTGGCGAGGGCACGGGGCTTGGTTTGGACACGGTGGCCCGCATCGTTCGAAAGCACCGGGGGAATGTTCGGTTCGAATCGAAGCCGGGCGACACGTGTTTTCAGGTGCGGCTGCCGATCGGATAGCCGCGGTTCAAAGGCGACGTCTGGTTAACAATGCGATGACGGCGACGAACAATGCGGAGCCGATGATCGACCAGACGATTGGGAAGTTGGTGTCGCCGATGCGAATCGCGAAAAGCTCCGGCAGGCCCATCGCTCGGGCCAACCACATGCCCAGCACGGCGCCGACAAAACCGAGCGCGATCGACACGAGGCAGCCGCCGCGTGAGTACCCGGCAATCGCCTGACCCAACGACCCACAAATCCCCGCAATCAACAACAACACCAGCAGATCCCATATCGTCATACCATCTACTCACTTTCATTGATTCGTAAGTCCACTTATTCGTCAAGAGTGCCGAATCCCACCTACGGCAGTGGGTGGATAGTTCAATTGCACCCCACAAAAGGACCACCAGCTTCTGGATTCGAAACTTCTAACTCACGATCGCAGGCTGAAACTTAACAAATCCGACCCACTGGCGTAGGTGGACTTGCCTGGGCCGCTACCTCAACGGCCGGTGCGGCGCTCCATGGCTTCCGGATAGCGGGCGCCCTGGACCGTGATCTTTGAAGTTGCCTCGTCGATGTCGCGCAGATCGTCGGCTGTGAGTTCGACGTCGACCGCTCGGATGTTCTCTTCGAGTCGAGGCACTTTCGTGGTGCCTGGAATCGGCACGATCCACGGCTTTTGGGCCAACAGCCAGGCGAGCGCGATCTGAGCGGGCGTCGCATTCTTGCGATCGGCGATCGTGCGTATCAGTTCCACGAGCACCTGATTCGCCTTGCGAGCCTCGGGTGTGAACCGCGGAACGATGTTGCGAAAGTCGGAACTATCGAACGTCGTGTTCTCGTCGATCTTCCCAGTCAGGAATCCTCGGCCGAGCGGACTGAACGGCACAAACCCGATCCCGAGCTCCTCACACACCGGCAACACGTCCTCTTCAGGCCGTCTCCACCACAACGAGTATTCACTCTGAAGCGCGGTCACAGGCTGCACCGCATGCGCACGGCGAATCGTCTCGACTCCAGCTTCCGACAAGCCGAAATGCTTGACCTTACCCGCGTCGATCAACTCTCTTACCGCGCCCGCTACATCCTCGATTGGCACGTTCGTATCGACACGATGCTGATACAGCAGATCGATAACGTCCGTCTTGAGCCGCTTGAGCGAAGCATCGACGACTTCCTTGATGTGCTCCGGCCGGCTATCGAACGAGCTCCAGCGACTCTCGCCGGGCGCAGCAGGCGCAAATCCGAACTTAGTCGCGATCACCACTTGCTCGCGGAACGGCGCAAGCGCTTCGCCGACGAGCTCTTCGTTCGCGAACGGCCCATAGACCTCGGCGGTGTCGAAGAAAGTAACACCGCGTTCGACTGCTGTTCTAATCAAAGAGATCGCCTGCCGCGTGTCCGTGGCGGGACCGTAACCAAAGCTCAATCCCATACAACCGAGACCGAGAGCCGACACTTCAAGACCACTGTTTCCGAGTTTGCGCTGCTTCATCGTTCGACTTCCTCTTTTGTAAAAGCGATGATGCAAGTCTACTCCTGCAATGCACATCTGTTAAATTGTGCCCATGCGACTGTTTTGCTTATCCGCATTGATCGCCTTATCCACTACTGCATTCGCGCAAACACCCGCTCGTTTGCCGAACGTCGATCCGGCTGCTTACCTCCCCGCGCGTAAACCCGGTCCGACAATCAGAATCGCGCTGGCAAACGTTGCCATAACGGGCGCAACTGCGTCAGACGCACTGCAAAGGCTTCGCGCCGTTCGCCAGACCGCGTCTCAAACAAACGATCTCGGTCTGTTAATCAACGCCGCGAACAAGGAACTAACCGGCCTCGGCGGTGGCGGCACGATCTCGATCGAAGGCGGCGGCTCGATCAAGACGCAGGTCCAGTTGGATCACCACACTAAGTTCGATAGCTCGACTTACTCCTGCGACGTCGCCAACATCACAGACTTCGGCTGTTTCCTAATCGGCGACAACGTGCTCGTCGAAGGAACGTACACGCCGCCTCAAACGCTGCTCGAATACTTTCGCAAAGGCCACGGAAGCAATCATCGAGATCCGTTCCTGTTAGCTGTACAGGCCCTCACCCCGGAACAGTTGGCGGGAACGGGAACGACGATCCTGGAGCCGAATTTCGCACAAGGAAGAACTCCCGCCGTCGCCGTGTTTCAAGCGAAAGGCGACGCTTGCTGCTCGCACACCGAACGCTCGAAGAACATCGCCGTCGTCGGTTTCCACATTCGCGGCCGCCAACAGGTTTACGACGGCGGCGTGAGATCGACGATTCAACTCGGCAACTGCGAACGATGCACGGCCCAAAATAATTATCTCCAGGACACGGCTTCGATCGGGATCAGCTTTGGCGGCTCCGGCCTCGAAAAGAATTACTTTGCGAACGACTGTGTCGCGTATCACAACATCACGAGCGGAGTTGCCGCCGCCAACATCGCCGCCGTCAACTCGGAAAACGTTTACGTCTTCGAGAACTACGCGTTTCGTCTCGGACATCATGAGCCGAGGTTCGGCGGTGGCGTCTGCGGATTCGATCTCGAAACAAACTCCCCGGCAGATCACTCGAAGAATATCTTCGTCTTCAATAATCTTTACGACTACGAGAGCTCGATTCCGAGTGCCGGATCGGCCATCTGCTTACAGGATCCGTACAAAGGCGTGAACCACGGTCTTGTCGTGGCGATGAACAACATCATCATCGGCGGCAGGGAAGACCGGCTCTATCGTTACCTGAGTAACGGCTTCTTCCTCAACGGACTCAAGGGCTGTCAGATTCGCAATAACTACGTCTACCGCACCGGACAGAACGCGATCCAGGCATACTCGATCGAGGGTTGTTTGATTGAGGACAACGATTTTGAGTCGACGGGTGGCGGCGGCAACTACACCGTTTGGACGACAGACTCGGTGAACAATATCTTCCGCCGGAATAACTACCGCGATCGCCCGGGGCTGTCGATAAACGTGCAGGCAGGGTTCATGGAGGTCTGCGGAAAAGGCAACACTTACGAAAAAAACCTCATCAACGGCCGCGATGTACCGGCACTAGCCACCCAGCCCTGTAGCGCAAAGTGAAGAATCCGTGTAATTTGTCCGCAACACCCAGGAAGTCCCAGGAGTTTTTCATGAACAATCGGATAATCACAACCGGCATCCTGATGCTCTCATTCGTTCTGACCACTGCGCTTGGTCAGGAGCCGCGACCGGCTGCTGATGACGACGTCGTCCGCATCACGACGGAGCTCGTGCAGACCGGCGTCGTCGTTGTGGATAAACAAGGGAAGTTTGTCGACGGTCTAAAGCCCGAGGAGTTCGTGCTCAAGGTGGATGGCAAGCAGGTTACGCCATCGTTCTTCGAACGAGTGACGTCGGGAACCG
>DASTOZ010000338.1:0-2752 GCA_035762365.1 Pyrinomonadaceae bacterium
AACGCCGTCTGCAATCCGAGATGCGATCGCGTTCCGATCTCCGGCACGAGCCGAAGCGTGATGCGGGCCGGCGATACGTCCTCGCCTTGAGCGCGCAAACGTTTCACCGACGCGTCGACGAGATCGATCTCGTAAATCGAATCGACGTTGATCGCATAGATCCCCGCACGCACCGCATCGTCGATCTCGTTGTCTGACTTGCTGGTGCCGTTGAAGACGATCTGCTGCGGATGAAACCCGACGCGCAACGCCTTGAACAACTCGCCGCCGCTGTTGACCTCGACGTCGATGCCCGACTCGAGCACCGTCTTGAGTATCGCCATGTTCGAGTTGGCTTTGGACGCGTAGCAAAACTTGATCGGACGATCGACTACGCCCGCCGCGTATTGCAGGCGCGCTATGTTGTCGCGAATACGTGGTTCGGAGAAAACGAAAAGTGGGGAATCGTACTGTCCGACGAGGTCCAATGCGTCGGCGCCATTGATGTTCAAGTGGCCGTCGCGCACTTCCAGGTAACCGGAAATGGACCAGGCAGGACACGAGATAGCCATATCAGTGCTGGTCTGTGTCATCTGTGCTGGTTGTTTTTAGTAACTAACTTTCCTAGTTTGATTTCGTGAAATTGTAACTGAGTGTGCCGCTAACCTTGACCGGTTCACCCATGAGCGTCGTGGGATTAAACCGCGCGAGTCGCGCCGCGTTGACAGCCGCATCGTGCAGGTTCCTTGGACCAGAAACCGCTTTCGCTTCGATCACCGTCCCCTGCTCGTCAATCAGGACCTGGACCAACACCACGCCGGTCGCCTCGCTGGCGGCGACTTCAGGTTGCGGCAGATAAATCGCTTTTCCGTTCAGCATGCCGCCGTTGACGGGCTTTTTAACGTCGGGCTTGTTGTTCGCGTTGTTGGCGGTGTTGGGTTTCTCGCCTTCGGTGTTGCCTTCAGTTCCTTGCGCGTTTGGATCCAACGGCTTTTCGTTCTCTGCTGTTTGGGCCGTTTGTCCGGCATTGTCTGGCGACTCGGCGTTCGCGGCGATCTTTGGCGGGTCGGCTTGCCGCTCCGGAAGCACGAACGAACTCAAGAACTTGTCCTGCAGGTCTGCGTCTTTGGTATTCAACGAAACGATCACATAGAAACGCTTTCGTGTGGCGAAGGCGTGCGCGACGCCATTCAGCTCACCGATAGACACCTTGAATTGACGGCCGGTGTGTCCGTGGAAGGGACGGCTGCTTACCAGGACGAGCTTCGTTAGAGCGGTATCTTTGGTGCGCACTTTCGGCGGGAAGTAGTCCTTGAATGCGTCGACGTAAGAATTGAATCTCACAAAATCGGCTCCCGGCGTCGCTTTGATCCCGCTGAGCGAGACGATGGCTAACACGGGTCCGGCGGTCTTCGTTGCGATATACGAGCGCGCGTTCAGTTCCAGCTTGTGATACGGAAATTTGGTTGTCTCTGTGGTCGGGTTTTTGGGCATCGAGACGGTGAATTCTTCGCCTTCGGGAGTTATTGTCTCCCACTCGTTCCAGTCGCCGGCGGTCTTTTGCACCTGGCCGGAGACCGCTAACGCTGCGAGCAGGACGATCGCGAGCGCCCAATGTAGACGACGAAAATGCATGTCATTTACCTCCTCAGGATTTAGCGTTGACCACGTGGAGAGCGATCCGTGTTTGGAATCTAGTCGCAGCACTACCGAGTGTCAAGAGGCTGCGGGCTTTTGTTACGACGCTGCACGCTTTTGTCAGGACGCTGCGCTTTTCGCTCGATCACTTTCGACCAGCACTCGCCGCAGAATTTTGCCGGAAGGAGATTTGGGGATCGCATCGACAACCTCGAGATACCGGATCCGCTTGTGTGGTGCGACGCGTTCGGCGACGAATTCCATGATCGCTTCAGGCTCGGAAGCCTGACGCAAAACGACGATCGCCTTCGGTACTTCACCGGCTTCTTCGTCAGGACACGGAATCACCGCGGCATCGGCGACGCACGGATGCGTCACCAGCACTGCTTCCAACTCGGCTGGCGCCACTTGCAGTCCCTTGTATTTGATCAGTTCCTTCGCGCGATCGACGATGAAGAAGTGTCCGTCTTCGTCGGCGTAACCGATGTCGCCGGTGTGCAGCCAGCCCTCCTCGTCGATCGTCGAGGCAGTCGCTTCGGGTTTGTTGAGATAACCCTTCATGATCTGTGGACCACGCACGCAAACTTCGCCTCGCTGTCCGCGGCCGAGCGCCTCGCCCGTTTCGAGATCGACGATCTTGCATTCTGTGTTGGGCGCGGGTACGCCGACCGAACCAAACTTGATGATGTGCGGCGGCGCAGGCGATGAGTGCGTAACGGGACTCGTCTCCGTCATGCCGTAACCCTGGCGCACGCTGCAACCGAGACGTTCCATGCACGCCCGCGTCAACTCCTCGCCGAGTGGAGCGGCGCCGGAGAAGATCGTGCGCAACTTTGGCAGCCGGTAGTTATCGACTACGGGATGCTTGCTCAGTGCGAGCACGATCGGCGGCACGAGGTGCGCGAGACTGACCTCATAATCCTGTGCCGTTTTCAAAAATGTTTCCAACTCGAACCGCGGCATCGTCACGATCGTTGCGCCGGTGTAGAGTCCCATGTTCAGCACGACGACGAGCCCGTAGATGTGAAACAACGGGAGGACGCAGATGAGCGTGTCGTCTTCGTAGAAGTAACACAGGCCTTCCATCTGGCGGAGGTTCGCGACGAGATTGTAGTGCGTCAGCATCACGCCTTTT
>DASTOZ010000339.1:0-3368 GCA_035762365.1 Pyrinomonadaceae bacterium
GAGGTAGAAAAAAGGGGGGTTACCTGAATTTTAAAACTGGCGTTTACGGTAATTTAAGACTCGCAGTTACCTAAATTTAAAAGTTACCTAAAATTCAAAAAGGGGACTTTACCTGAATTGGATCCTTTTGTGCTTTTTGTGGCTCTTGTGCCTTTTGTGTTTAATGTCTTCCCCTAATCGCTTCTCGCATTTCTCTGACAGCGTTTTCCAACCCAACAAAGATCGCGCGCGCAACGATGTTGTGGCCGATATTGAATTCGATGATCTCATCTATCGCCGCCACGGCTCCCACATTTCGATAAGTTAAACCGTGACCAGCGGCGACCAGCAATCCATACTGCGCCGCGAGTTCAGCCGACTCTCTCAATCTTCGTAACTCCTGGTTCGCACGCACCGCGCCTTCGCCGTGAATCCCGCGCGCGCCCAGCATCGCATCCGCGTAAGCAGCCGTGCACAGTTCGACCTGCTGTGCGCCAACCTCGTGTGCGACTTCGATCTGCACCGGATCGGGATCGATAAACAGACTCGCCAGTATTCCAGTCTCACGCAGCGCATCGACTGCGTTGCCGACCGACGCTTTGTTTGACTCAACGTCAAGTCCACCTTCAGTGGTTATTTCATCGGGTCTTTCGGCGACGAGCGTGACGGCATCAGGTTTAGCATCACGCGCGACGTCGAGCATCTCTTCAGTCGCCGCCATTTCCAGGTTGAGATACGTAGTCACTGATTCGCGCAGCAGTCGAATGTCGAGGTCCTGGATGTGACGACGATCGCCGCGCAAGTGGACCGTGATCCCGTCGGCGCCCGCTTGTTCACACGCCATCGCCGCCGCAATTACACTTGGCTCGGGCGCGCGTCGCGCCTGTCGCACAGTCGCGACGTGATCGATGTTGACGTTGAGTCGTGCAGTCATCGCCGACGATCCTACTCCTGTTTGGGCCGATCGTGCACGGCGCGAATGGCGGCATCGTAAACACCGCGGCGGGCTTGCTGACGGATCAATCCGACTTCGCTCAAAGCTTTAAAACTGTCGCTGAACAGGCTGAGCTTGCTTCCTTCGTTATGGTCCCAGCGAACGGGAACTTCGCGCAGTCGGAGTCCGGCGCGATACGCGAGATAAAGCAGCTCGACGTCAAACCCGAACCGATCGATAGTCGCCGCTTCTACCAGTGGACGGCACGCCGACATCTTGAAAGCTTTGAAGCCACACTGCGTGTCCCAGAACGGCATTCCGGTCGCCAGGCGAACCACCAGATTGAAAAATCGTCCGCCTTGCTCGCGCCGCCATGGTTGATGCACGCCAATGAGCTTTCGATCCAACGCGCGCGAGCCAAACGTTACGTCGCACTCATTGCTCAGAATGGGCTCGAACAGTTTTGGCGCTTCCGTGATCGGCGTCGAGAGATCGGCATCGGAAAAGAGCGCGACTTCGCCGCGCGCGGCAAGCAAGCCGAGGCGCACTGCTCGTCCTTTTCCCAGGTTTGATTTGTAACTGATGACCGACGTGCGGACCGTGCTATTCGCGAGTGTTCGCCGGGCGAGCTTGGCGGTGTCGTCTCTGGACCCGTCGTCGACCACAATCACTTCGCCTTCGGGGTAGTTCTGGCGCATGTAGTCGACGACGGTCTCGAGGGTTTTACCCAATCGGACCGCTTCGTTATATGCAGGAATTACGATCGAGAGAAACTGGGACATTCGGCGCCAATCGCAATATAACACAACGCTCGGCGGGTCGGATTTCGCACCTTCGGAGGTCAGCGGAAGCCTGTGTTATATTCTGACAATGGAAGTCGCCCGCCAATTGGAACCGTCCTCTTCAGAGTACAAAGGATGGGTCACTAAGAGATTTACCGCGACAGCGGCCGCTGTGATAATCGCCGCGGCGGTCTTTGGCGGCACCGTCGGCACCCCGAAAAAACTCAGCGGGCTCACTTCCAGCAGCACGAAGAACTCCTACCAGGTCGTTGACGACATCGAGAAGGATTACAACGAGGCCGTCGCCACGATCACCGACAATTATTCCGGCGACATCGACCACGAAAAAGCCACGCAGGCTGCGATTCAGGGCATGCTTTCGACGCTCGATCCGCATTCGTCTTACTTCCCGTACAGCGAGTTTAAGAAACTGAAAGAGGACCAGGATTCGCGGTTCTACGGCATCGGCGTCACCATCGTGCAGCATCGCGACGGTGTTTACGTTCAGTCGACAGTCGAAGGCGCTCCGGCCGCTAAACTGGGCGTGCGATACGGCGATCGAATCGTCGAAGTCGACGGCAAAGACGCGCGCGATTGGTCCAGCGAACAGGTTTCGAAGAACGTGCGTGGCGGGTTGGGTGAACCAGTCACGATCAAAGTCGAGCGCGCGGGCAGTCCGGTGCCGCTGTTTTTCACGATCGTACGTGCGTCCGTTCCGTTGCCGACCATTCGCAACGCTTACATGATTCGTCCCGGTACGGGATACATCGGGTTGACGGGCGGTTTTCAGCGTTCGAGTGACGAAGAGTTGTCGAAGGCCATGAAGCGTCTGCAGGAACAGGGGATGCGCCAGCTAGTGCTGGATCTGCGCGGCAATCCGGGTGGTCTGCTCGAGCAGGCGGTCGACGTGGCGAGTGAGTTTCTGCCGCGCGGTGAGGTGGTTGTTTCCGTTAAAGGTCGGACCGAGTACAGCGAGCCGACCGTTTACAAGTCGACGGGCGCAAATCCGGCGACGGTGCCGCTGGTTGTTCTGATCAATCGCAACAGCGCTTCTGCTTCGGAGATTGTTGCGGGGGCGATTCAGGATCACGGGCGCGGGTTGATTGTCGGCGAAACGAGTTTTGGCAAAGGGTTGGTCCAACGCATTTACCAGTTGCCGTTCAATACTGGATTGACGTTGACGACCGCGCGTTACTACACGCCGTATGGACGTTCGTTGCAGCGCGACTATTCGAGCGGCTCGCTTTACGATTACTACACGCGTCACGAGCTGGATGAAACGCCGCCGCCTGCGGCGGGATCAAATGGTTCGCGGGATCTGGAGGCGCCGGTGCAGTTGGCGTCGCCGACGCCGCATCCGCGCAATGGACCAGGAGTGCAAACTGCCGTTGGGCGTGTGTTCTACGGTGGTGGCGGGATCACGCCCGACATCGAGGTAAAAGAGCTGCCGAACACGCCGGCGCGATTGCGTATCGCCGAAGCAGCGTTTCATTTCACGCGCCAGTTGTCGGCCGGGCTTCTGCCCGGGCTCGAGTCGTACAAGGTTGAGAAGGTCCAGTACGGGAAGACTGCGAAGCCGAGTGATTTTCCTGTTACTGATCGGGTGCTCGAAGCGTTTCGCCACTTCGTGCGCACGCAGCCTGACTTTCATGTGCTGCCGACGCAGATCGACG
>DASTOZ010000340.1:0-11703 GCA_035762365.1 Pyrinomonadaceae bacterium
TACGGGGAGCCGCACAAGCTCCAATAACAATCGAGAAAGTAAGAACCCGACCAAGAGAGAAACACGCATGTTGAAGATTACCTCGACGGTTCTGTCACAACAGGAAACTGCGTTGCGGCTGGACGGTCGTGTTGCAGGTCAGTGGGTCGCGTTGCTTCGCGAGTCGGTCGAGTCTGCATTGGCCGACGGCGTGAAGCTCACTATCGACTTGAAAAATATTTCTTACATCGACTGTGAGGGGATCGTGCTGCTGAGAGCCTTGATGGAGCGCGGTGTCGATCCCGTCAACGCCCCACTTTTCGTGAACGAGCAGATCAGGAAATGCAAGGATGGTCAAGGATAGTGCGAGCAATGGAGAACCCCAATGCAAGCCTTAATTCCGGTTTTTGAACAGACGGTCCTCCCGCATCTCGATGCGGCTTACAACCTCGCTCGCTGGCTAACCCGAGACGAACGAGATGCGGAAGACGTCGTTCAGGAAGCGTTCCTTCGCGCGCTGCGTCACTACGGCACGTTCAAAGGCGGTGATGCGAGGCCGTGGTTGCTGGCAATCGTTCGCAACACGTATTACACCTGGCGCAAACACAATCGCTTGCCGCAAGAAGAAACTCTCCTGGACGAAGACAAGCATCCGCTCGCCGATGACGATTCGGATCCTGAAGTCTTGCTGCTGCGGGAATCCGATCGTCAGCTCTTGCGAGCCGCGCTGCAGCGTTTGCCGAAGGAGTTTCTAGAGGTCATTGTATTAAGAGAGTTTGAGGAACTATCGTACAAAGAGATCGCGGAGGTAATTCAGGTTCCTTGTGGAACTGTGATGTCGCGTCTGGCTCGGGCCCGCAAACGTCTCGTGCAAGCTCTTCACGGAGTGACGAACGAATGCGCTCCCGCAAGTCGTGTGGCGGACGATAGTAGAGCGAACTGTCCTTAATAACTGAACTCAAAGTACGTCGTTCGCGACGTCGTCGCTTGAAACGAGACATGATCGGCCTCCCGGAGTGCATCGACTCCTTTTGACTCTCTCAGTTTTTAAGGTTTAAAGCCTGGGAGTTAGCCGCGTACGCAACTTACGAGGGACACTGCGGTCCGCGACCTACCATGAATACCGCACGCCGGGGGTTTTTATTCCCGCGAAAAGTTATCTTTTGGTTAATTCCCGATCCTCTCGTCGAATAGCGCCCCCCGTCATACCCTTTCCCCTGACTCCCCCGACAGGCTCGATCCCTGGCCGCTTATATATTTGTGAATTTGCGTGGAAGTGCGCCATTCAGATAAATGCCGACCAGTGTTAGTGTGAATTAGAGCAGTGCGTTGGCGCGGCTTTAGAGGCTGGCCATTATCAACTGATCGTCAAGCTTGACCCCGACGAAGAGCGCGACTGGAAGATCGCGGAGAGCAAGTTCGAAATTCGCGGTCGCTAACGTTCTCCCCGAAGCTATATACCCACACGTTGCAGCAACGCATCCCAACGCGGATCGCTTTTCACGGAATCAAACACCATCTCGAGGCGCAGCACTCCCAAAAAGTGGCTGCGTTCCTGGTAGGCCTTCTCGAGCCACGCAAAAACCTGATCCTTGTCGTTAAGGCCGGCATACGCAACGGCGAGATCTCGACCGTCGGCCTCGCGATTTGCGTATCGCTGCTGGAGCTCTTTGATGAGCGCTTCAGCGTCGGATAGTTTTCCCATCCGACCGTAAATGTGGGCCAACAACGCGAGCGAGCCATTCGCGCGTTTCGATAAGTCGACACTCTTTTGCGCTTCGGCCAATGCCTCCTCGTTCCGCTCCTCTTTCAACAGCACGATCGCCAGCGTGTGATGACCGGCCCAGAAACCGGGTTCAAGGTCCAGCATCTTCTGGCAGATACCAGTGGCCTCGTCGAGTTCGCCGCGATCGTACTGGTGCTCGGCGATGTTGTTGAGGATGACGAGTGACAACGGATCGATGTCGTTTGCGAGTTTGATCTGCGTCCACGCTTCGTCGTTACGTCCCGCGCTGCGCAGGAACCGGGCGTACCAGTGGTGAGCTGTGGCGTAGTTTGGATTCAATTCGAGTGCGCGTTTGAACTCCGCTTCAGCTTCTGCCGGTCGCCACTCGAAATGATTGAGCATGCCGAGGGTCGCGTGCGGTTCGGCGAGCGACCCGTCCAGCTCGATGGCTTTCAACGCGTTCGATCTGGCTAACGGCAGCGTCTCTCTCCAATTCCTTCCCACGTAGGTCGCGAGGATCGCGTAGCAGTCGGCAAGCCCGGAATAGGCCAAAGCAAACCGCGGGTCTTTTTCCACGGCGACTGAAAACTGTTCGATAGCTTTTTGCAGGCTGTCAGAGGTGCGCTTGTTCCAGTAAAAGCGGCCTTTCAGGTAACGCTGATAAGCTTCGTTGTCGCTTGTGTAGCGTTTGGTCAGCCCCGTTTCCTCGCCCGAGAGCTTCAATTGCAGTTTCTGACTAATCGCCGTAGCTATCTCACGTTGCGTCATCATTAACTCCGACGTCTTGCGTTCGAACTGTTCACCCCAGAGCAAATGATTGTTTCGCGCGTCGATAAGTTCGACGCTGATCGTGAGATTGTCGCCGCGTTGGACCACATGACCCGACATCACAGCGTCAACACCCAGCTCGGCGGCGATCTTTTTCACGTCAACTTCCTTCCCCTTGTAACGCATTACCGAGCTCGTCGGACTGACTTTCAAGTTCGGCAGTTGGGACAGTCGATAGATCAATGATTCGGCGAGGCCGTCGGAGATGTACTCCGAGTCAGTGTTTCCGCTACGGTCTTCGAACGGTAACACGGCGACCGACGTGATCGCTTTGTGACGTGTGCCGAAAAGGAGATAACCGCCCAACGCCAGCGCGATGACGAACGCGGCGCCGATTGGGACCAGAAGTTTAGCGCGTGAACGTAGTGGTAGCGGGCGAGTTTGCGCGGGAAGTGGTTGGCTCGGAAGGACGGTCGTCGGTCCCGTGCTACGGGCGACAGCTTCGTTCGTGTGGTGCGGGAGAATCTCGGTTTCCAACTCACTCGCCGCCGGTGTGGTTCCCAAATGCGCCGTGGTCGTTTCCGAACTGTCGAGCGGACCAGTTACAAGCGTCGCGCCGTCCACGCGACAGAATCCCAGCGCGTCGTCAGTCTCAATCCGGTTACATCTGGGGCAGCGTTTCATCGCGCGCTTTTAACGTTTGGTTGATTAGCCGGTTGTGTGTTCATCTTTGCCTGGGCGATGCGCACGTCACTGGTATCCAGGGCTGTTTGCGTTGAAGTGTAAGCAAGAGAGGTTGTTGTCGTAAAGGATGCTGGTCCGAAGCCGAAGATTGTTGGTGGTTGCTGGGGTTGTTGGCGTTGTGCTCCTGGCGTGGCTGGCACTTGCCGTGAATTGTCCGAGTGCCGGGATCGGGATCACGCGCCGGGCCTGGCAGCAACACCGGTTGAAGAATCGAACTCGGCTGCCGGAAGCTGCTGACTTCGATCCGCGCGTCACGCTCGATGCGTTACTTCAACGTGGTGACGATCGCAGTCGCTGGTCTACCGACCGTGCCGCCAGAGTTCAGGGGTTGGTGGTGGACGTGGCGTATTCCGGTGCGGAGTCCGCGAATTGCTGGAACCCGTGCCGTCGCGACATTCACATCCTGATCGCGAACCGTAAAGAAGCGCCGCAGACAGAACAGGTCGTGCTCGAAGTCACGCCGAAACTGCGAGACTGGGCTGCGGCGCAGGGAATTGACTGGTCTGAAGAAGCACTACAGTCGCAGCTAGTCGGGCATTGGTGTGAATTCGAGGGCTGGCTGTATTTTGACGTCGGTCACGATGAGGAGTCGGAGAACGTGGCTCCGGGCAATTCTGAAAACTGGCGTGCTACTGCCTGGGAGATTCATCCCATCACGCGGATCAAGGTCGTTAAGTAATTGTTACTCGTTGTCCAGTAACCGCGTCGTGTTTTCGGTGACACTGGGTGGTTGGTACAACTCGTTCGTTCTCACGTGCTGACGGCCGGAAGCCGGTGCCGGGATGTTCGTTGGCGGAGGCAATGAACCGCGCGTTTGATTTTGACCCAATGTCGTTGTCTGGGCCGCAGTGGGTAAGCCCTGCGGCGAATACTTGTCGCTGAACAGGCGCGCGTAGAGCATCATTACGAGGGACACGAAGAAGAGGATGAACGGGATAGCCAATGGGCCGCCCTCATCAACTCCAATGCTGATCGCGAGGAAAATCGGAAACAGCACGCCGCTGAAGAACATCAGCTTCGCCGCGCGCCGGATTCCCTTGCGCCGCGGCGACATCGGCTCGACGAGCGGCTGCTCTTGTCGCAACAACGGCATCCGATTCCCGGCGAGCCACTCCGCCAACCCACTCAGCGCGAGCCCGCACCTTGAACAGAACCTCATCTCTTCCGAGGCCTGCTGCTGACCACAACTAGGACAGTACATAAGCCTTCAAGGTAAGTGATTTTAGCCGAACCGAGGAGAGTACGGTATCAGACTCGACAATGTTCACATCGTCTACGGATGAAATTTTTTGGTCCGCATGTAGAATTCCGATCTCGCCGTTCGTCGTTATAGTGAAGCGGGGCAACTCGCCCGGCTAAAAACCATTTTTAGGAGACAACATGCCGCAATTTCTCGTTTCTGGTTACCTGCCCGACAACTACGACCCGTCCACTGAAAGCGAAGCAACTATCGAAGCGATCCACGCTGTCAACCGCGAGATGATCGCCGCTGGTGTCAGGAGATTCGCCGGCGGCCTGGGTAAGGCAACGTCTATGCGAACGCAACCCAACGGTGAAGTGCTCGTTACCGACGGGCCGTACCTCGAGGCCAAGGAACACGTCGGCGGTTTTTGGATACTGGAAACCGCGGACCTCGACGAGGCGCTGGCTTGGGCACGCAAGGGCGCCAAAGCGTGCCGTACAGCGATCGAAGTGCGTGAGATCTTCTTCATGCCGGCGCCCGAAAACAACTGAGCGGTTACATCAGTAGCGTGTTTGCCTGACGGCCATTAAGATGGAAGTCAGGCGAACATGAGCGATGTCGACATGACGATCGAGGCGGTATGGAAGGCCGAGTCTACGCGACTGGTCGCTGCGATTGCCCGCGTCACCCGCGATATCGGCATTGCCGAGGAACTTGCCCAGGACGCGCTGGTTGCAGCCCTCGAGCGGTGGCCCGAAGAAGGTATCCCCGAAAATCCCGCTGCGTGGCTGATGACGGCGGCAAAGCGCCGGGCCATCGATAGCCTGCGCCGTGCGCAGATGCTGGTACAAAAGCACGAGGAAATTTCTCGGGAGCTTAACGTGCAACAGCAGCGGCTCGGAGACGCGATGGACCAGGCACTGGACCAGGTGATCGACGACGACGTGCTGCGGCTGATCTTTACGGCCTGCCATCCGATACTGCCGGTAGAAGGACGCGTCGCGCTTACGTTGCGTTTGATCGGAGGCCTTACTACCGCGGAGATTGCTCGCGCGTTTCTTCTGCCTGAGAAAACAGTGGGACAACGGATCTTTCGCGCGAAGAAGACTCTCTCGGAAGCTCATGTGCCGTTTGAGACGCCGAGCGGGGACGAGTTGCGCCGCCGCGTGAAGTCAGTGCTCTCCGTGGTCTACCTGACTTTCAACGAGGGGCATACCGCGACGTCCGGAGAAGAGTGGATGCGCGCGGCACTATGCGACGAGGCGTTGCGGCTCGGACGCATGCTGGCGCAGTTTCTTCCGGAGGAGTCTGAAGTTCACGCACTGCTGGCGTTGATGGAACTCAATGCGGCACGCATAGCGGCTCGCCGTGGCAGTAACGGTGAGGCAGTTTTGCTGCCGGATCAGGATCGTTCTTTGTGGGACGACGAGCAGATTCAGCGCGGAATGTCTGCGCTCGAGCACGCGCAACGACTCGGTGGCGGTGCTGAATACTATGCTGTGCAGGCAGCGATTGCTGCATGTCACATGCGAGCTCGCACAGCCGACGAGACTGACTGGGAACGCATTGTTCTTCTTTACGACGCTCTGATGCAAACCGCGCCATCTCCCATCGTGGCTCTGAACCGAGCAGTCGCGGTGAGCATGGCGCAGGGTCCGGCTGCTGGCCTCGATGCACTCGACGCCCTCGGCGCCCCCGATGCGACAGCCACGCCCGCGGCTAACCTCACTGGTAATCATCTGCTTCACAGCGTTCGCGGAGAGCTGCTGATGAAAATCGGCAACCTCCCCGAGGCCCGCAAGGAAATCCAATGCGCGATCGGATTGACGAGAAATCGCCGCGAACAGGAATTACTGACGGAAAAGCTGAAGCAGATTGAGCAGGCGGATTTAACGGCGTAGGTCATTTCTGTAAACTCCCGAACGTGTCACGTTTTGCTGTGGGATGTCACGGGGTGTTGGTGATTTGGTTGGCGCCGGTTGTTGCGGACGGTGGTTTGATAGGATCCGGGATATGGGAAGTGAGAAGTACAAACCGAACGAAACCAGCATTGGCGGTGAGTGCATGAGCGAGGAGGAGATCGATTACAACCTCATGGGCTCGTTTCCCGCAAGCGATCCGCCGTCCTGGACGCTCGGCGTCCGACCGAACAAGACTTCGTGCGATGAGTTTGAAGGCGAGAAACCTTCAACCCACGATCCCTCGCACCAAAACGAACCCTCAAACTGACCCGCAACCCTCCTGACGAACACCGAACAAAAACAGAGAGGCCGGGTCACCCCGTCGACCCGGCCCCATTGGAGTTGTTCAGGTGCGTCTCCTGCGTCTACACTCCTGCCCCCTCCAAAGCTAATTGTCCTTGCCAACCGTTCCTGCGATGCCTTTGTTGACCATCAGCCTGATTTCCACGCGACGGTTCTTCGCGCGGCCTTCCTTGGTCTTGTTCTCCGCCACGGGTTCCAGTTGGCCGTAACCAAACGGTTGGACCAGGCGGTTCAACGGCATCTTGTACTTGCTAACGATGTAGTAAATGACGGCGTTTGCACGTCGTTCACTCAGATCGATGTTGCGTTGTGAGTTGCCGGTCGAGTCGGCATAACCAACCACGGCCATGACCCAGCCTTTCGTGTTCTGCGACTTCACCCAGGTGGCTGCTTCATCGATCGTTGCTTTGGCCTTCGGTCCAAGAGACGCACTGTTAACAGCGAACGGGACCGTAATCGTCTTGATCGGATCGAAATCATCGAGACCGTTAATGCGGTTGTTCGCATAGTCCGCGGTCTGCTGTGCTTTGTCGGCGGCAGCCTGTGCCTGCGCCGTGAGAGCTTGCGTCTCCGAGATCTGCCCGGCAAGCCGCTCCTGCTCCTGCTGTTGCAGACGCAGCTTTTCATTGAGCTCAGCTTCCAGCGGATCGACCGTTGACTTGAGCGCCTGCGCGGCCCTCAGATCCTGTTCGTCGAAACGAATCTTGTCGGCGACGATTGCACCCTCTGCGTTGCCAACGCCATCGACTTCAAGCCGGAGCCCGCGAAGGATATAACTTGAGCCATACTCCTTCGAGCCGCGAAATACGCCCTTCTTGTGACTCTTGACTTCAGTGTTCTCAGTCAGCACGACCGCCACCTGCGGTCCGCCGTTTGGGTCCGCCATCAGGAACGAATCCGCTTCACGTTTGGCAACGACCCCTTTCATTTTTTTCACTTGCTCGCCTTCCGGAACCGTCCGTCGCTGGGCCTCCTGCGCGAACACGTTTCCAACACCAATCAAAACGAGCAGGCAAGCGAATGTAATTAACCTTGGTTGCACCGTTACTCCAATTCTCATCTGTTTGCTCCTTTCATCGACATACGAGAAATCGTATGCGCGTTAATTGCCGGCCAATACTGTCAATTCTTACAGTGTTCGCTGGTTTTGTTTTTGACGTGCTCAACCGCGGCCATCGAGAGAGGTAAAGTGGGTCAGAACTACCGTGATGTTATCAGTGCCGCCTGCGGCCAACGCCAGATTCACCAACTCGTCGCACGCAGCCTGCGACGATTTTGCGCGGCGCAAGACATCGGCGATTGCAGCGTCGTCAAGCATCTCCGTCAGTCCGTCCGTGCAAAGCAACAACTGATCGCCGTCAGACAACTTGAATCGTTGAACTTGCGGCTCGCCCTGCCCCAGCGATCCCAGCGCCGCAGTCAAGACATGCCGCATCGATCGCGACGCCGGATCATCAGGATTTGCGACGCCGGCATCGATCAGCGCCTGTGCGAGCGTGTGATCTGTCGTTAATTGTTTGAAACTCTCGTCGCGCAGCAGGTACGCGCGCGAGTCGCCGATGTGGCCGATCACCAGATCGTTCCCGAGCGCGGCCGCGACGGTCAGAGTCGTGCCCATGCCTCGCAGCGTGACGTCGCGGTCTGCTTCCTTTTTCACGATCTCGTCGATCTGAAAAAAGCGCTCCGTCATTCGTTCGAGAACCGTAGTCATGTCCTTGTGCCGTCGCAGCGTCAGAGTCCAGTCCGAAGTCTCGACGACGAGATCAACCAGTTTGGTGAGAGCAAGACGACTCGCTACTTCGCCCGCAGCCAAACCTCCCATGCCGTCAGCCACGAACATGCCGTAGCCGTTCATGACGTAACTGTTTTCGAGCAAGCCATCCTGAACATTAGTCAAAACGTTCTCGAGCGACCGCCCAAACTTCATCACCAGGTAACTGTCTTCGTTGTTCTCGCGGACGTGACCCTGGTGCGAAACCGCACCGACATCGACATCTAACTGCGTCCACGCCTCAGCAAAGCCGTCGCGCGCGGTTAACTCATCCCGTATGTTCATTGTTCATGACCTTGAAATACACGCCGGCTACCGGCAGCGATGACTTCTGAATAGGTTGGCGATTGTGCAAGCCGACTGTGGATTGTATGTTTCGGTTGGCGGCCGCCGTACTGGCAAAACTTACAGGGGGACCACCGCCCTAAAACTTCCACCCCAACGACGTGCTGACGCCGAGATCGTTCTTGTCCGCTCGCACCGGCGGTTTGCTGTCGTAGTTTTCGTAAAGGTGAAAACCCCACCACAGGTCCTTCACGATCTTGAACCGCACATCTGAGTTGGCCTGCATTCTCATGCGTCCCGGAGTGCTCAAACTCGGAAACAAACTGAAGCGCGACGTGATGTCCGTCCGCGAAAAACGAAAGGTGAGGAAGTCGACGCCTGCCAGTGCATCGGCATTCGTTTGTCTCGGCTCGCCTATCGACGCGGAATAGCGCTCGCGCGTGCCAACGACTCCGCCGTAGACCGAGAGTCGCGTGTTTTCGGTTTGTTTCAGGTTGCGACCGACCAAGCCTCCGACTGAAGTGCGAAGATCGAGGCTTTGCTGATCGCTGCGCAGCAAACCGAACAGTCCGCCGACGTACCACCGATCGTTGAGCTGTTTTCGATAATCGAACGTGAACTGGTTGCGAGTTTGGCTGGCGCCCTGTGTTTGTCCGCTGAACGAAGAATCGATGGCCGCGGTGAAGGAATGATCTCCGGTGCGATAAGTTGTCGTCGCCGTGAATTGCGTTTGATACTGATCGTTGCCGCTCGTGAAACTGAAACCAAGATCGATTGAACCTTCGAGTCGTTTCCAGAAGCCTCGCTCGATTGGTGTTATGCGAACGACGTCGAGCTGTGGAACTCTGAACGCGTGACCTGAAGAACCGATAACGAAATTTGCGACCTCGCTCGAGTTCGTCGGCAAGAGACGCAGCACGTCCGTGACGAGCTTGCCGTCGACGAGCCAGATCATGAACATCGATTTGCTCTCGATGCTTTCGACCCTGGCCCAGTCGAGGCGCACTGCCTCAGCCATGTAGTCCGCTTTGATTCTCAGCTCACCACGTTGCAGTCCTTTGATCTCACCCGTCAGGCGATCGCCGTTCTTCAACACGACGACGTCGTCGTTCTCCGCCATGGCAGTGAAGGCGCACAACAAGGTGAGTAAAGTGATCATGCCGGGGCGGCAAAGTCTTCGCGGCATACTGCTGGTCATTCGATAAACCTCCCATTTCGTCGATAGTTTTCGCACCTTTCGACGCCGGTTCTCGCCTGTCAAAAGTGACAGTTATCCCCTGATGCCAGGCGGCCTAGAATCGACGAAACTTGAATTATTTGCCGGAAGGATGGTGTGTGAACAATGCTAAGGACCAGCAGGTTCTCTCAACTGACGATGATTGCCGGACTGTTGCTCGCGTGGTCCGTCGGGGCCTCGGCGCAGGACATCAAGTACAACTTTCTTCAGGGAACGGATTTCTCGAAGTATAAAACTTACAAGTGGGTGAAGATCCCCAACGAGCAATATCCGAACTCAATTCTCGACAGCCAGATCATGCAAGCGATCGATACGCAACTGGCCGCCAAGGGACTGACTAAGACTGAAGACAATCCGGACCTCTTCGTCGTCTACCAGGTTGCCGTGAATCAGGAGAAACAGTGGAACTCCTACAGCACCGGCGGTGATTACTGGGGTTGGGGCGGCTGGGGTGGCTGGGGCGGCATGTCGACAACGACGACCACCAGCAAAACCATCAATATCGGAACGCTCAACGTCGATCTTTACGACACGGCGACCAGGAAACAGATCTGGCGCGGTGCAGCGAGTAAGACACTCGGCTCCGGTAAGGATCCGGAGAAGGTCAACAAGAACCTGAACAAAGCGGTGGCGAAACTCTTCAAGAAGTATCCGCCGCCGGAGAAGAAGTAGTCCTGAGTTTGGGCGTTGGAAGGAGTAGACGATGATAGCACGATTGTTGATTGGTTTCTGCTTGTTGCTGATCCTGGCGTTTGGCGTGTCGCTGCCCTCAACGGCCCAGGATAAAGACAAGGACAAGAAAGAAGATAAACCGAAGAGCGAAAAGTTTTCGGCGCTCGCGTACATGCCGCACGGCGCTGGTCCAGCAATGGTCGGCGCCGGTGCGCGCGTCAATGTTGACATCTGGGTGAACAGTTACACCAGTGATGCTGACGCGAAGACATTGGCTACGGCATTACTCGAGGGCGGATCGGACAACCTGCTGAAAGCGCTTGAAAAAAAAGACACGATAGGCAAGATCCGGCTTAATGGCCGCGCAGGTTTTTACGACTTCAAACTGATCCGTTCACATGAGGCTCAAGGCGGCAGACGCATCTACCTCGTGGGCGATCGTCCGGTCGGTTTTCTCGAAATGTACGTCGGCAACAGATCGCAAGATTACCCCTTCGGGATCATGCAGCTCGATCTGAAGAAAAACAGCAAGGGAAGAGAAGAGGGAACTGGCGCGTTGCTCTACGCTGCGAAAATCAAAGTTCTTGAAAACAACAGGATTGAGCTCGAGAGTTACGGGATCGACGCGATCCGGATGCTCGGTGTGCGCAAGTTTTAGTTGAGTTCAGCAGTTTCCTTAACCGGCGGCGGGCCTTGTGAAGTTGCGACTTGGAGTTTCCCACCGAGCAACCAAACAGGCCCGCTACTTCCTGATGGTTGTATCCCTCGACGTCCACTTTCACAAACACTGAGCGGCAGCCGAACGGTAACTTCGCAACTGCCACGTCGAGCGCGACGCGATCGAGCAGCTGTGGTCCAACCGAAGTCTTCATGAGATGTGTCGCTTCGACCTCGTCGAGCCGGTAAGGGAACCTGTGGTTTAGTCGCGAGCGTGTGCGAAAGTGCATCAGCACGTGGTTCGTCGTGAATCGGTAAAGCCACGTCGAGAACTGACTCTCGCCACGAAACGAACCGGCTTTTCGCAGCAGGTGCAGGAAGATCTCCTGCGTTAGATCCTCGGCCTCACTGACATTT
>DASTOZ010000341.1:0-4364 GCA_035762365.1 Pyrinomonadaceae bacterium
TATTCCACTATTTCCGAAACTGTTCCGGCGCCCACCGTGCGGCCACCTTCACGAATAGCGAAGCGCAAGCCCTTCTCCATCGCGATCGGCGCGATCAGCTCGATCGACATCTGCACGTTGTCGCCAGGCATCACCATCTCCACTCCTTCGGGCAGGTGCGCCACGCCGGTCACGTCCGTCGTGCGGAAGTAGAACTGCGGGCGATAGCCCGAGAAGAACGGCGTGTGACGCCCTCCCTCTTCCTTCGTCAGCACGTACGCTTCCGCCTTGAACTTCGTGTGCGGCGTGATTGAACCCGGCTTGGCAATGACCTGTCCGCGTTCGATGTCCTTGCGGTCGATGCCGCGCAGCAACAGCCCGACGTTGTCGCCAGCCACGCCTTCGTCCAGCAGCTTCTTGAACATCTCGACGCCCGTCACTACCGTGTTGCGCGTTGGCCGGATGCCGACGATCTCGACCTGCTCGTTCACTTTCACCTTGCCGCGCTCGACACGACCCGTGGCCACCGTGCCGCGACCCTGAATCGTGAAGATGTCTTCCACCGGCATCAAGAACGGTTTGTCCATCTCGCGTGTCGGCGTCGGAATGTAGCTGTCGACTGCCGCCATCAGCTCGTCCACCGTCTTCTCCCACTCGGGGTCGCCTTCCAGGGCCTTCAACGCCGAACCCTTGATCACCGGGATCTCGTCGCCGGGGAATTCATAGGCACTCAACAACTCGCGCACTTCCAGTTCCACCAGCTCCAGCAGCTCCGGATCGTCAACCGCGTCGGCCTTGTTCATGAACACCACCATCGCCGGCACACCGACCTGACGAGCCAGCAGGATGTGCTCGCGCGTCTGCGGCATCGGGCCGTCAGTGGCTGCGACGACCAGGATCGCGCCGTCCATCTGCGCCGCACCCGTGATCATGTTCTTCACGTAGTCGGCGTGACCCGGACAATCAACGTGCGCGTAGTGACGGTTCGCCGTCTCGTACTCCACGTGCGCCGTCGCGATCGTGATGCCGCGCGCTTTCTCTTCCGGCGCCTTGTCGATCTGGTCGAAAGCCACAAACTGCACTTTCGGATTGTGTTTCGCCAGCACCTTCGTGATCGCCGCCGTCAGCGTCGTCTTCCCGTGGTCCACGTGCCCAATCGTCCCGATGTTCACATGCGGCTTGGAACGGTCAAATTTTTCCTTCGACATCTTTTAGCCTTAGCCTCTTCTCTCTCTCTATATCCCAAAAAGTTATCGCTGGAGCCCGCGATGAGATTTGAACTCATGACCTCCTCCTTACCAAGGAGGCGCTCTACCCCTGAGCTACGCGGGCATTTGGAGCGGGCGACGAGATTCGAACTCGCGACCCTCAGCTTGGAAGGCTGATGCTCTACCAACTGAGCTACACCCGCTGAAACATTGCCGAATGCCGATTTTCAATTGCCGATTTAAGAACGACCCAAACGCTAATGACCAATTGGCAATCGGCAATCGCAAATTGGCAATGTACCGCCTGGTGCAGGGGGTAGGATTCGAACCTACGTAGGGCGTGAGCCCGCCGGGTTTACAGCCCGGTGCCATTAACCACTCGACCACCCCTGCAACCTTTTTAGTCTGCCGTGGAGCCGGCGAAGGGACTTGAACCCCCGACCCTCTGATTACAAATCAGATGCTCTACCAACTGAGCTACGCCGGCCCGCTATAGTGTGTGTATAGCGATATTCCGACAAAATGCGGATACTACCAAGCAGGTTTCAAAAAGGCAAGTAGCGGTAATAGTTGCGGATAATGACCTAAATTCCTGTCATTCATGTTACACTCATCCAGCCTCACGCCAATCGCCCTGCCCCAATCCGTGACTCAGGAACCAAAGGAGACTCAGAGATGAAAGCATTGCTGCTCTCGTTCGCTTGCCTGCTCGCGTTGCCGCTTGCCGCGAACGCCCAAACACCCGCCGCAACACCGCAAATGATACTCCCAACCGCCGCTCAACCCGTGCGCGTAGCCGGTGAAAGCGCGCTTTTTTGCGCGGGTTACATTCGTTATCAACGATTCGGCGAGACCCCGGAGATCGTCGGCGCCGAAGAAGAACAGGAACAACGGACGTATTCTGACGGCGATATCGTCTATTTGAACGCTGGATCGCGCCATGGCGTTAAGGAAGGCCAGAACTTCCAGATAATTCGCCCGCGGGGCGACGTCAAAGGCGTTCACAAGAACAAAACCGGATTCCTGGGCACGTACGTACAGGAAGTCGGCCAGTTGCAGGTCTTCAGGGTGCGCGAAAACACGTCAGCCGCGAAGATCACGTTTACGTGCGACACCGCGCTACTCGGCGATCTCGTCGTCGAGATTCCGGTTCGCGAGTCTCCGCTTCAGCGCTCCGAAGCAAACCTCGACCGTTTCGCCGATCCGAGTGGTAAACAGGTCGGACGGCTGGTGATGGCGCGTGACAATCGCGAATTGCTCACGAGAAACGACGTCGTCTACGTGGATCTCGGCGGCGAAGACAACGTCAAACGCGGCGACTACCTGACGATCTACCGTCCGCTCGGCACCGGAAACCTGACTCGCGTCGACAACGAAGAGCTGGCACGCAACCGTGCGACTGGTTTCCAAAGTGACCGTTACCGTGGCGGCGGCATGTCGAACCAGGCGTCACGTGCTAAAGACGAGACCGCGTTCGTCGATGCCAATGGACGTTATCGCTATCGGCCAATCACGACGCGTGAAGTGAAGAAGGCGCGTCCAGACATGCCCCGCAAGATAGTCGGCGAGATGGTCATTATCGACGTGCAGTCGCGCACCGCGACGGCGATCATCACGCGTGTCGCGAGTGAAGTTCATACTGGCGATTGGGTTGAGATCCAGTAACCACAAAAGGCACAAAAGAATAGTCACAATAAGGCACAAGAAAGACGGAGCAGAAGGAGACAGAAGCACGTAGGCTTCACGCAGCTTTTAATCAGCTTCAGGTAGTTCTGACTTGTGCCTTTTGCGGCTCGGTTTGTGCCTCTTTGTGACTAACCTCTTTATGGCTGAATCCGCGGTAGAAAGAACTGAAGTAGCTGTACATCGACGTGCACGCTGAGATCACCACCAGCCACAGCATCGCCCTGCCCGCCGTATAAAGAAGCACCTGCCAATCGTTACCGGTCGTTGGCCCACCAGCGACGAGGTGTTGCCACGCCATCCGTAGCTCCGGCACCGACCAGAACTCGATCGCCGGAAATGGACGGCCGAAGTTTGCTACCGGCGGCTTTCCACCGAAACTCGACGCAATCAACAACGCGACGGTCACAACCTGGGCCAGCATTTTGAACTTGCCCATCTTCGACGCCGAGATCACTACGCCCTCAACCGCAGCGATCGACCTCAATCCCGTGACGGCAAACTCGCGTCCGATGATGATCACGACCGCCCACGCCGGCGCGAGTTGGTTCTCGACAAGCGAGATCAGCGCCGCCGAGATCAGCAACTTGTCGGCAATCGGATCGAGTAGTTGGCCGAGACGCGTTACCTGTCCGCGACTGCGCGCCAAGCGACCATCCAGATAGTCCGTCAACGCTGCGCCTAAAAACAGCAGGACACCCAACACATGTCGCGGCACGCCAAACCAGTTTTCGGAAAACGGCGTGAGCAGGACCACGACCAGCAGCGGCACGATGAAGATCCGCAGGAGCGTTAACGTGTTGGGAAGGTTCACGGCAGTCGAAGTGTAGCACGGATTATTTTTAATGGAACTTTCCGCGGGCCTCATGTGAATACGAGACATGAAGAAACTATTCCTGCTCCTAATCGTGTCTGTTATCAGCGCCTCGGCGGTCTTCGCGAACACCGACGCGCGCGCCGAGGAAGTGCTCAAACAGGCACGCGAAGCGATCGGCGGCGAGCGTCTGCAAAAGATTGAAAGCCTTCATATCAACGGCCAGTACCGCCGCATGTTCGGCGATCGTCAGATGGGTGGCGATCGCGAGATCAGCATTTCACTGCCGGATAAGTATCTCGTCGAAGATTCTATGAATCCCGGCGGAATGAGTACTTCGATCGTCAACACACGCGGTCTCAATGGCGAACGCGCGTGGAGCGGGTCGAGCGGTGGCGGCGGTGCGATGGTGATCCGGTTTGGCAATGGACCAGGCGGCGCGCAATTGACTCCGGAACAGATGGAAGCCGCACAGCGTCGAATGTATCTCGCGGAATTCTCGCGTTACCTGCTCGGGATGATCCTGACGCCGCCCGAGTCGTTGCAAGTCGAATTCAAGTACGCCGGTGAATCGGACGTCGAAGATCTGCCTGCGGATGTGCTTGACGTTACTGGCCCAGACAAGTTTGCGGCGCGGTTGTTCTTCGACAAGAAAACACATCTTCCGTTACTACTGAGTT
>DASTOZ010000342.1:0-9180 GCA_035762365.1 Pyrinomonadaceae bacterium
TGAAGGTGTAGTTTCCGGGAATGATGAAGACGCCTAAAGCTGTGGCGACGAGCATGCCGAAGAACACACCAACGCCCATCACGTTCTGTGCTCCCGCGCCGGCGCCACTCGCTTTCATCAACGGAACAACGCCGAGGATGAACGCAAACGCCGTCATCAGGATCGGGCGGAAGCGCAACCGTGCTGACGTGAGCGCGGCATCCTCGAGCGTTAAGCCTTCCTCCTGTTTGGCTTTCGCAAACTCGACGATCAGGATCGCATTCTTCGCCGCGAGGCCGATCAGCATGACCAAGCCGATCTGCACGTAGACGTTGTTGTCGTAACCAAACAACCAAACGCCGGCCAAAGCACCCAGCGCGACGAGCGGCGATCCGAGCAGCACGGCCCACGGCAATCGCCAGCTTTCGTACATCGCCGCCAGCAAAAGGAACACGCAGACGATCGCCATGATGAAGGTCGGCGCGGGCGGCGGCGCGATCTTCTCCTGATACGAGAGCGACGAGTACGCGAAGCTCATCTCTTTCGGCATCTCGCGCGCGAACACTTCCTCGAGTGCCTTCAGCGCCTGGCCCGACGTGTATCCGCGCGCCGGCGAGCCTTGCATTTCCACCGATCGCAAAAGATTGAAACGCGTCGTGAGCTCTGTGCCGGCAATGTCCTGTATGCTCACGAGCGTCGAGAGTGGGACCATCGAATCCGTCGTTCTCGACCGGACGTAAATCCTGCCGATGTCGCTCGCCTTCAACCTGTCTTCGGAGTCGGCTTGAACGTAGACGCGATACAAGCGTCCGAAACGGTTGAAGTCGTTCACAAACGCGCCGCCCATCGCCGTCGACATCGTTTGAAACACTTCATTCACCGGCACACCCAGCGTCCGCGCTTTTTCTCGATCGAGTTCGACTTTGACTTGCGGGTAGTTTGGATCGAACGAAGTGAAGACGTTGCCGAGTTCTGGTCGTTGGCGCGCGGCGGCGATGAACACTCGCGCCTTCTCGCCGAGTTCTTCGATCGACATCGTGCCGGTGCGGTCCTGGATCAGGAAGTTGAAACCCGACGCAGCGCCGAAACCACTCAAGGTCGGTATGTTGAATGGGAAGATCACGGCTTCGGGAATCGCGGCGAACTGTTTCTGAAGTCCCGCCATGATTCCTTTGACGTGCAACGCATCGCCATGCCGTTCCTCCCACGGTTTCAATCGCGCGAACAGCGAACCGTAGTTCGGTTGGTAAGTGTTCGTGACAACGCCGTAACCGCCGACAGTTTGATACGACTCAACGCCTTCCGTCTTCGCCAGGATCTCTTCCACCTTCTTCAGCACCTCACTCGTGCGGGCGAGGGAAGCGCCTGGCGGGAGTTGGACGTTGACGCCAAAAATGCCCTGATCTTCGTCAGGAATAAAACCCGCCGGGATCGCCCTCGCGAACACGATCGCGCCAAACACGACGATGCCGACGATGCCGATCGTCAGTATTCCGCGTCGCACGAGCAGTCGCGATACGTGGACGTAACCGCTCGTCGTCTTGTCGAACACTTTATTGAAGCCGCGGAAGAACGCGCCGAGCGGACCACGCATCGGCTTCGGTTCTTTCAGCAGCATCGCGCAGAGCGCGGGTGTGAGCGACAACGCGTTGAAGGCTGACAGCAGGACCGAGATGGCGATCGTCAAAGCAAACTGCTTGTACATGCTGCCGACGAGCCCGCCCAGTAGCGCCACCGGCACAAACACCGCCGACAGGATCAGCGCGATGCCGATCACGGGCGCAGACACTTCGCCCATGGCCTTTATCGTTGCCTCTTTCGGAGGCAGACCATGTTCCAGGTGATGGATCACCGCCTCCACGACGACGATCGCGTCGTCGACCACAATGCCGATCGCCAGCACCAGACCAAACATTGAAAGCGTGTTGACCGAGAACCCGAGCAATGGGAAGAAGATGAACGTGCCGACGAGAGAGATCGGAATCGTCAGCAGCGGGATGATCGTCGCGCGGATGTTCTGTAGAAACACGAAGACGACGATCGTGACGAGGATCAACGCTTCGACGAACGTCTTCAGGATCTCGTGAATCGATGCTTCGACCGCCGGAGTGGTGTCGTAGACGATCTTGTAATCCATTTCAGGCGGGAAGAGCGTCTTCGCCTGTTCCATCGTGTGGTAGATGGTTTCCGCGGCCTGAAGCTGGTTTGCGCCGGGCAGAAGATAGACAGCCATTGCGCCGCCGGGTTTGCCGTTCAGACGTCCGAACGAGTTGTAGTCCTGAGAGCCGAGTTCCGCCCTGCCGATGTCTTTGACCCGCACGACCGCGCCGGTGGCGGTCTGGCGAATGATGATGTTTTCGAACTCTTCCGGAGTGATCAGGCGTCCGGGCGCGCTCAGTGTTTCTGTAAACTCCTGGTCCGTCGGAGTTGGCGCGCCGCCGATCTTTCCGGCGGGCGCCTGGAGGTTCTGTTCCTTGATCGCGTTGATGACGTCGGCGGGTGTTAGTCCGAGTTTCGCGAGTCGATCGGGTTTGATCCAGACGCGCATGCCGTAGTCAGTGCCGCCAAAGAGGTCCACCTGCGCGATGCCGGGGATGCGCAGGATCTGATCGCGCAGGTTGATGCCGCAGTAGTTAATCAGGAAGTTGGCGTCGTAAGCGTCCTTGGGCGAGAACAGCGAGATCACCATCAGGATGCTCGGGCTCTGTTTCTTCACCGTCACGCCCTGCTGGTTCACTTCCGCCGGAAGACGAGCGGCGGCGGTTGAAACGCGGTTCTGCGTGAGCACGTTCGCCGTGTCCTGGTCCGTGCCGACTTCGAAGTTGACGTCGAGCAACATGCGGCCGTCACTGGTGTTTGACGACTTCATGTAGATCATGCGATCGACGCCGTTCACTTCCTGCTCGATCGGAGTGGCTACGGATTGTTCGACGGCCTCGGCAGACGCGCCGGGATAGGTTGCCGTCGCGCGGATGTTAGGTGGCGCAAGAAAAGGGTATTGCTCGATGGAGAGGCCGCGGATTACGACGATGCCGATTAACAGCGTAAGGATCGAGATAACGATGGCGACAATCGGACGCCGGATGAAAAAGTTTGACATGAAGCGTCAACCTCAGTGCTGTGTGCTCGCGGCCTGTTGATTTCCAGTTGAAGGATTGACCTGGCCGCCCGGTCGCACTTTCTGCATGCCTTCGACTATCACTCGCTCGCCACCGCTAAGGCCATCAAGCACCACGACGTCTTTGTCGGACTTGTCGCCCAGCTTGACCGTACGAACCGAAACTTTGTTCTCGTTATCGACGACCATCACCGTCTTCGCGCCCTGGAGTTCCTGGACCGCACGCTGCGGGATCAGGATCGCGTTTTCCCGTTGGGCCACCGCGACGCGCAGTCGCGCAAACTGCCCCGGTCGTAAATAACTTCCCGGATTCGGAAATGCGGCTTCTGCTTTGAGTGTTCCCGTCGCCGGATCCACGCTGCGATCCAGGACGCGAAACTTGCCCTGATGTGGATGAATGCTTTCGTCCGAGAGCATCAGATCGAAACTCAGGTCGGCCGCGTTCTTACCGGCGGTTTCGGGGTCCGTGAGCTTGAGGTATTCGATCTCGCTGACGTTGAAGTCGACGAGTAACGGATCAGAAGCAGAGATCGTAGCGAGCAGTGTGGCATCACCGCGACCGACAAGGTTGCCTTCGTCGACTTGAAGAAATCCGATGACGCCGTTAAGCGGCGCGTAGATGTCGCAGTAACTCAGATCGAGTTGCGCTTGAGTAACTCTCGCCTGACTGGCCGCCACTTCTGCTCTGGCGCGTTCAATCGTGTACTTCACTGCGGCTTCAAGGTTCGTCAGGTTCGCTTTGCGCGAGTCGACCGTCGCTCGGGCTGATTTCTGTGTGGCGATTGCGGCGTCGAGATCCTGTTCGGTGACGGCCTTTTCTTTGGCGAGCGGAGCAAGGCGGTTGACGTCTTGATCTGCCCTCGTCAACACGGCCTGTGCGTCGGCGAGTTCAGCCTGTGCCTGGAGCACGTCCGTGCGTTGCTGCGCCTGTGCGAGATCGGAAGCCGCCTTCACTGCGAGTGCGCGGGCAGACTGTAGCGCCGCTTCAAACGGACGCTTGTCGATCGTGAACAGTAGCTGTCCTTTTCTGACCGGTGTGCCTTCACGGAAATAGACCTTTTGCAACACTCCCTCAACGCGCGCGCGCAGTTCGACCGTTTCCTCGGCCTTGGTTTGACCGACAAACTCGCTGTAGATCGGCACCGTCTTCTGAGTCACTTCGGCGACGATGACGGTGGGCGGAGGAGGCGTGTTCCCTTGTTTCTCTCCACCTTTGCTGGAGCAGGCAGCGGCGGCGAATGCCAGGACGAGAGCGCCAGGTACAACCGCGAGATTTCGTAAGTGCAGGATGTTCATGGGCAACTCCTAAACGACAAACTACAGTTCTGTTGAAACTAACCGGCATTCTAGTTTCGACGCGGAAGTGCCCAACACTGGCAAAATTGACAGTACTAAGACTTAGCCGTGTCTTTTAATGAAGAGGCTATGTTCCGGGAGCTGCTCTTTGCGTTGTCGATCGTGGCGCTCTGTGTTGTGATTCACACGGCGGGCCTCGTTCTCTTTGCCCAGTTCCTAATCGACAGGTTTCCCAAACTGGAACGAATCGCCACGATGAGGCGGCAGACCGTCGCGCTCATTCTCGTGTTCGCTGTCGTATTGACGCTGCACCTGATCGAGGCGTCGCTGTGGGCCACCTTCTATTTCGCGCGCGGTCTCTTCGAGGACTTCGAGACCTCACTGTATTTCTCGTTAGTAACTTTCGGCACAATGGGTTTCGGCGACGTGGTGCTGCCGCAACGGTGGCGTTTGTTGAGCGGGATTGAGGGGATCTCGGGCGTGCTTCTGTGTGGGTTGTCGGGAGCGTTCATCTTCGCTGTGATCAACGCATTGTTTCAGAGGCGCATGCAGCATCGGAGTTCGCCTGTCAAAACTTACAGTTCATCGGAGGCTGGGATGGACTGACAATGCGCGTATGAAATTATTGGTCAACACACTCGTGATCGGTGTTGTGGTACTCGCAGGCTGTTTATCCGCGAGTGCTCAGAAGGTGCGCGTTGGTGCGGACCCCGGCGTCGATCTAACGAAATACAAGACGTACGCCTGGGACACGGGAACAGCGGGCGCGAACGCGGTTGTCAATCAGATCATCATCAACGCGGTCGATGCGCAATTGGCGGCAAAAGGGGTCAGGAAAGTCGAAACGGATGCGCAGCTAACGCTGTCAGCCTTTGTTTGGACCGAGAGTGATATGCAGGTTTCAAATCCCAGTTGGGCGCCGCAGTTGAACTCGATTGCGACCGGCGTGGCGGTGCCGTCCCAAAGCTGGGTCGTCACGAGAGGAACTCTCGTCGTCAACATGTCAGACACGCAGTCGAAGAACGAAGTCTGGCGCGGGACGGCGAGCGACACGATGAAGCATGGTCCGACGGGCGACAAAGTCAAAGACGCAAAGACCGCCGAGAAACCGATAAAAAAAGCGGTGCAGAAGATGTTCAAGCAGTTTCCGGTCACATCGCAAAATTGACTTCCTTTTTCCGTTGACTCTCGCAAGCGAGAGACACAGTTAAGCGCATATTTTAAAAGCGAGTGAGGGCTTTGCGTGCCAACCTGGCTATATGAAATCTCAGCTTTGCGCGCGGCCCTGATGTTAGTTGCCTTTGTCGAACTGATTTCGCTCATCGGCTTACTTCTCGCCCGCCGTTATCTCATTCCCAAATTTCATTACGGCGAAGGCATCAACGATGCAATCAGCGGGACTGTGCAAGCGATCGGCGTCTTTTATGGAATCACTGTGGGACTGATCGCGGTCGCCGTTTGGAACACCTACACGAATGCTTCCGGTCTTGTTTCCGGAGAGGCGACTGCCATTGCGTCGCTGTATCGCGACGTCAACGGTTACCCGTCGCCGATCCGAGAGGAATTGCGCGGGAAGTTGCGCGGGTACACGGTTTTCGTAATCAACAATATCTGGCCCGCCCAGAAAAAGGGAGAGGTTCCCAAAGGCGGCGTTGGCATGATGGATGAGTTCCAGCGCACGTTATACACCTTCGAACCAACCAATCAGAGCCAGATCGCGCTGCATAGTGAAACGCTGCGCGCGTACAACGACCTTGTCCACTACCGCAATTTGCGAATCGATGCCGTGAACAGCGGGTTGTCACAGACCATGTGGGCCGTGATCTGGCTGGGGGCAGCGATCAGTATCGGAGTCGCATATTTTTACCGGATCGAGGATGTGAGGATTCACGCTGCTCTCGTGACCCTGATGGCCGGGTTTCTGGCGCTGGTGCTCTTCATGATCACAATCAACGACAAGCCCTTCTTCGGCTACTCCAGTATCCCTTCAACTCCTTACCAGTTGATTCTCGACAATGTGATCGACAAGTCCCAGTGACGGCCACAGCATCCCAATGATCTCCTGTCAAAAGTGACAGTTATCCAGCGTCTCGACCGCCCATAAAATTCGCCATCATGAAAGTAACAATCACCTCCATCCTGCTCGTTGCTCTTTCATTAACTTCTCCGGGCTCGTTTGCGCAGACCGCGCACCGCGGTCCCGCAACGCAGACAGGGCTGAAAGCGACCGACCGGGGTTGGCCGCGCGGCTACAGTCTGCCGAGCGAAGCGCAGATCGTGATCTACGAACCGCAGATCGCGAGTTGGGACGACCAGAAGAAACTCGTCGCTCTTACCGCGATTTCTTACGTCGCCAAAGGTGAGCAAAAGCCCGCACTGGGTACGATCAAGCTCGAGAGCGACACCGAAGTCGCCCTCAACGAGCGATTAGTCAAGTTTGCCAAGCTCAAGATTACCGAGACCCATTTTCAAACCCTTTCCAAAGAGCAAACGCAGGAAATCGTCAACGAGATCGAGAAGAACCTGCCCGAAGCGGATCGCGTGATCGCGCTCGATCGCGTACTCGCTTTCGTCGATAAGAGCACGATCAATCCGAAGAACGTTCAGGGACTGAAAAGCGATCCGCCGCGAATCATTCTTGCCGACACGCCTTCGATTCTAGTCAGCTTCGACGGCGAGCCGATCTGGAGCCCGATCAAAGACAATGAGCTGAAATTTGCGGTCAACACCAACTGGGACCTCTTCCAGCACGAACCGACGGGTTTGTATTACCTGCGCAATGACACGAACTGGCTTAGGGCCACCGATCTGAAAGGATACTGGTCCAGGGCCGGCAAACTTCCGGACAGCTTCAGCAAGCTGCCGGACGACGAGAACTGGAAAGATGTAAAAGCCAATCTTCCAGGCGCCGCCGCAAAAACGTTGCCGAAGGTCTACGTCACTACCGATCCGACGGAGCTGATCTACGTCGAGGGTAAACCGAAGTATGTGCCGGTCCCGAATACGGGTCTGCTTTGGATCAGCAACACGGAGAGCGATCTGTTTCGCATGGGCGAGAACGGTCCCGTGTACTACCTGGTCGCGGGCCGGTGGTTTAGCGCGCCCGGACTAGGCGGCCACTGGACGTTCGCCACTCCAAATCTGCCGGAAGATTTCAAGCGGATCTCCGTCGAACACCCGCGCTCGCGCGTGCTCGCATCGGTGCCGGGGACGCAGCAAGCCGCGGAAGCTGTGTTGCTTGCTGAAATCCCGCAGTTTGCCCGCGTCAACAAGAAAGAGTTGGTGGCGCCCGAAGTCGTCTATCAGGGCGACCCGCAATACCAGCAGATCTCGGGAACGGCGCTACAACGCGCGGCAAATACCGACAAGCAGATCATCAAGGTCGGCGAGATGTATTACATGTGCTACCAGGGCGTTTGGTTCGTCTCAAACAGCCCGAAGGGTCCATGGACGATCGCCGAATCTGTTCCCAAAGACATCTACAACATTCCGCCGAGCGACCCGGCTTACAGCGTCACTTACGTTACGGTCCAGGATGATGACGACACGTCTGACGACTGGGTCACGTACGCTTCATACGCCGGCTACAGCGGGCTGATGATCGGTTGGGGTTGCGCTGTTTGGGGCACCGGCTGGTATTACCCGCCTTATTACTGGTACGGCGGTTATTACCCGGTCTATTACCCGTACTGGCGCACTTACGGATACGGCGCCTGGTACAACCCGTACACCGGAATCTACGGCACCGCGGGAAGAATTTATGGACCATACGGCGGCGTAGGCTATGGCGCTCGCTACAACCCATCGACCGGAACCTACGCCCGCGGCGCATTCGCTTATGGACCATACGGCGCACGCGGCGCCGCGCAAGCTTACAACCCGCGCACCGGAACATACGCTGCCACACGCCAGGGATCGAATGTGTACGGCAGTTGGGGATCGACGCACGTGCAGCGCGGTGACGATTGGGTAAACACCAAACGATTCACCGACAGCTCCGGTAACACGACGCGCGTCACCCGTGGCGACGACGGAGGGATGATCTCTCGAAAGGGACAGGACGGTCGCAGCTTCGTCGGCAGTAAAGGCGACAGCATCTATGCCGGTCGCGATGGGAATGTTTACCGGCGTGATGGCAGTGGCAACTGGAGCAAGTGGGAAAACGGCAGTTGGAACTCTGCCGCACGGCCGGAGCAGAGAACTGGCGACTCTGTTCGCGACAGCATGTTGAGCGATCGCGGACGGCAGACGGAACGCGGTGAACGAGCAAGGGGGGAACGAGCAGGTCAACCATCAAACAGACCAAGCCAGATGGATCGCGGCACATTGAACTCGCTCGAGCGCGATCGAGCGTCACGCAGCACGGGTTCGCAGCGCTCGCGAGATTTTGGTTCCTATAGCCGCAGCCGCAGTAGTGGCAGTGTAGGAAGTTACGGCGGCTCCCGCGGCGGTGGTGGGTTCAGAGGTGGTGGCGGTGGTTTTCGAGGTGGTGGTCGCAGGCGCTAAGGACAAAGGGGCGATTCCATAGCGCAAGCGACTTCCCTGATGCGCGGTAGCCGCAGACTCGACATGGGGAGATGTCGCGCACCGAGCGTGACTCTCAGAGACTGCGGCCCGCGCTTTCGTGTCAACGTCGGGCCCTGAACGACAATTCGTGTGTATCTACAATGCTCTCCCCGGCAATCATCACTGTCATATCCTGCCTTGTCCTGGCCATCCTTATTATCTCGCTGCTAACCATGCGCGCGGCCAAACGACGCGCCGAACTCGAAACCAAACGTCTCGCG
>DASTOZ010000343.1:0-2983 GCA_035762365.1 Pyrinomonadaceae bacterium
TTTCCGAATTGTGCGAGGCGAGTGAGTTGCCGGTTGAGTTGCGTCAGATCGGATTTCAAGCGCCGCTCTTGTTCCTGTTCCGCTGCGGTCATCGCCTTGTTCACGCGGGCACGTCCCTGTTGCAGCAGGTCGAGTAACACGCGCGCCTTCGCGCGTTCGGCCAAGACGAGCGCCTCGCTTGTTTGTTTTTCCTTCACCAGTACGCTGAGCAGACCGTGAGGCGCTGCGAGACCCTGTTCGAAATAACGCTGCCGTTCCTGCACGCTGCCGGCGGCTTGCGTGCGCAGCGTTTCGGTAATCGCGACAGCTTCGGTAAACGACTGTCGCGCTTCCGCCAAATGGTCCAATCCAAGCTGGGCGTACCCGAGTTTGGTAAGCGCGAAGCAGAGATCGTCTTTTCTACCCGTGCCGCGCGCAAGCGACACGGCTTCTTCGGAGACTTTCAACGCCTCCGCGTAGTTCCCCTGAGCGAGATAGGCGGTGCTGATGTTGTTGAGCGCGACAACTCTGGGTCGTTTGTTCTTTACCGGATCGAGGTCGACAAGCGCCTCGCGGTGATAGATCAACGCCTGATCGTAGAGCTTCTGTTCCGCGTAGACTCTGCCGATCTGATCGCGGACCATCGTTGCGCCACCACGATCGCCGTAGCCCTCAATCTCCTTCAGAAGCTGCTGGTACATTGCAAGGGCGCGCTCCCAATTGCCAAGTCTCATGTACTGGCGCGCGATGTCGTTACGAAGCATCGCTATGTTGAGCGTGTCTTTCAGCTCCTCGGCGATGGCGAGGGCCCGTTGCTTGTGGGCCAATGCTTGATCGCCGTTGTTCTGCTGGCCATAAATGTTGCCGAGCTCGGACAGAGCGTCCATCATGCCGCGGCGGTTCTTCGTCTCTTCGGACAGGCGAAGCGATTTTTGCGCGAAGTCAAAGGCACGACGATGATCGCCCAGCGCGCGGTACACGTTGCTGACGTTCTCCTCAGCCAGCGCGAGGCCCCGTTTGTTGCCCGCAGTTTCATACAACGCGACCGCCTTGAGCGTCGGCGCGAGGCTTGTTTCGTAATCGTCTTGTGAATGTCTGACCATCCCATCGTTCAGCCATGACCCGGCGATCCCCGCCTCGTCTCCAATTCGCTCCGCAACGGCTCGCTGCAATGCGACGTACTGAAAAGCCAGATCGTACTCGGCGTGCGTTGCGTGGCGGTGGACACGAGTGCCGAGAGCGTTGACGAGCGTGTTGTTAACGAACCGTTTCTCTTTTTCGAGGATTTCGTTGCGCTCCTGGTCAGACCGAGCGGCGCCAAGTCTGCCCGCCAGCTCATCCTGGACCAGAAACTCTCGCTGAATCTGCCACCCGGTGCTCGTCCTGATCCACTCGAACGAACGACAAGCGCCGCGAAAGGGATCGAACGTCAGCAGTATTGCTCCGGTCTTTTTGTCGAGACGTCGTTCGTCCGCTGTTAAATACGAAACCGCTTTGTCGCCCGTGATCTCGAGACTGGTAACTTCGGGGTTGATGAAATAAATCCGCGCCTGGGCCAGTACACCTTTATAGAAACGAAAGTGGGTAGCGAGGTTGGGAGAATTAGGATTCCAGAACTTGCGCATCGCGTCGAGGTCACCCGCCTCCAGCGCGCGTCCGTAGCTCGCGGTCAACTCGCGCAGACTTTCCTCCTCAGCGGCAGCAGCCCGCATCGGGGTTGTAGTTAACGAGTTTGACTGCGCAACCGCTGGAACGATGAGGCTCAGATTTAGGGCGATTAATGACAGCGCTGCGCGGAACGTGCTTGGCATGAAACATCCCTTTCCGTGTACAGGCTCACCATGTAACGCGGAAAAATTCATCGAAAAGGACCACTCAAAAAACTTTATTTTGCTCAGTAATATGGCCAAAAGTTCAGCAACTTCCTCATTCGGTGTCGGTAATCTCTGAAGGAGCGAGGCAACGGTTTTCATATGCCCGCGGGGTTCATACAAACAAATCATTCCTTTCATTCATTACGCGGTTGCCTCGCGGCTCAGGGCGCAGATCACCAGATAAACCTCAGGCGGTTTGTATTTGAAAGGAGATTCTCATGGTCAAGAGAGTTGCAACGTTTGTTTACGGTGTTCTGTGTTACCTGGTCTTTTTTGGGACCTTCCTGTACGCGATCGGATTCATCGGCGACGTGATGGCGCCGAAGTCCATCGATTCAGGACGCACCGCGCCACTTGGCGAAGCGATACTGATCAACGCGCCGATGATCGTGCCTGTGCGGCTCGGCCGAAGCTAGTTAAATTCACACTGATTCATATTTAAGGAGAAACCATGCACTACATCACCATCAAGAGCGTCACCCGGCTTCTTGTTTTGCTCGCCGTCGTTGGTATCGCCGGAGTAGCACTCAAACCGGCCCCGGCCGGAGCAATGTTCGACAACAACAACGGTCCGGAGTTACCGGCCGGCTGCGAGACCATCAATGTCGAGGAGGGAAACAAGCTGGCGTTTCATGTTTATGCGAAGGGCGCCCAGATCTATAAATGGAACGGCACGTCGTGGGGGTTCGTTGCGCCTGAAGCCACGTTGTATGCGGAGCCTGGATACTTCGGCGAAGTCGGCATTCACGGCATGGGCCCACATTGGACCAGCAAGAGCGGCAGCAGAGTGAAAGCGTCGCGCGTTCCGAACACTGGTTGCCGACCCGATTCGACGGCCATCGAATGGTTGCTGCTCAAGCAGACTGAAACAACCGGGCCGGGAATCTTCGGCAACGTCACCTACATTCAGCGCACGAACACGACCGGCGGTCTCGCGCCATCGGAACCGGGAACGCTGAATGAGTTGCGAGAGGTTCCTTACACTGCCGAGTACTACTTCTATCGTGCGGAGGGTCCACAGTCGCCACTGGAGTAAGCGAGGACTTCACTGAGAAGGAGAAGGGCGTCGCTGGAGCAACCGCGACGCCCTTTCCTAATGATGACACTCGTAAAGGTCGGTTAGCGCTTGA
>DASTOZ010000344.1:0-2977 GCA_035762365.1 Pyrinomonadaceae bacterium
ATAATGCGGAGGTCGTCGTCGCCGATGAGACCCGCGGACTTGATCGCGGTAATTCCCAACTCCCTGATTACGGCAGAAATGTTCTCCCAGTCTTTAGTCGACATCGGCTGGCGAGGCTCGATGCTGTTCGTGGACCAGTCGATGCGGTAGAAAGGCGGTTTCGAGCTCAAGACGAACGGCGCGGAATGCAGATCCCCCGCCGCTTCGTTACTCGATTGCGCTAGATCGTTCCAGTCTTTGAAACCGTAGAGTTGCGCGACGACAAGTTGCGCATCGTCCAACGTGAAACTGTCCAGGCGCCGTTCCGTGTCGGAAACATTAAACAGCTTGTCGCGGATGAAGTCGCGAATCTGTTCAGCGTCGAGCGCGCTGTGGAAGAGATCGTTGAGACGTGCGCCCGCATCCGGATCGGCTGAGTTGTAGACGCGCACAAGATCTTCGGCGATTCGCCGAGGTTGTTCGAGCTCTGAAGGTTGCGCAGACTGGATCTGATGAACGAGCCTGGGCCAGCTCTCGAAACCATGCTCGCGCGCGATGACAAACTGCGCATCAGCCAGAATCGGAGCGGAAACATTTGGTTTGTATTTACGCAGCCGTTCGGTCGCAGACGGATCGGCCGCACGCAATTGCCGGAGCAGTTCCTTAGCTCGTTTTCGAAGTTGATCGAGCGATGGACGGTCGGGCAGACGAGGTGTGAAATCAGACATGATGATCTCCTTTCGTTAGTGCCCGTGTCCGCACGCGGGCCAAAAGAAGATCGAGTTTGTAAGAGACAGATGTCAGGTGGGCTCAGCCCTTTCCTGCGGACGGTTGCGGCCTGTTACGCAGTTCGGATGGTAACTCGCGCCGCGTCAGGCGAGCAATGGTCGACAACATTCAGATGAATGTTGACAGCCTGGCAGTCCGGGCGTAGACTCACGGGCCTCTACACGATCAAGCGTTCTGCCGGATCAGTTTAATTCCTGAAAGCTTCTTGGTTCTCGCCCAAGATTGCCGGTGTGTCATCATGAACAAGAAACCAGGCAATTCTGTTGGTGTGTTCGATCCTAAACGTCCGGGTGTGTATCGTCCGCAGCCGATCCCAAAGGTGCTGCAGACGAAGAAGGCCATCGGACCATCCGCGCCCCCAGTCTATCGACCTCAGCCGGCGCCGAAAGTTCTGCAGACAAAAATGCGTGCGGGTGTCCAGTCTGCAACTCGGCCCACTCCAGCGACTAACCGGACCGTTTCATTTCCGGTGTATCAACTTCCACTGCCAAAAGTCTTACAAGCAAAGTCCGCACGGCCGCAGTCGTTGCCGTTGCCGCCGAAACCTGCGCCACCACGTCACACTCAAGTTGGACCAACGAGATCGACCTCCGTTGTGCAACGTGCTTCAGCGAAAAGAAACTCACCGGCTCCGGCAGCGCAGCCCACGGCGCGATCGACGGTTATCCAACGAGTAACTTACAAAGGAGTCCTCTACGATCCTGCCAGCGAAGACGCGCAGACGAATTTTCTCGCTGAGGCAAAGAGAGACATGGTAGCCGCCGGAACCTGGGCGCCTGGACGCAGTGAGAACATGGTCAAGGCCATCGGCCTGACCACGAAAACTATTCTCGACGCCGGCGCGCTGGGCCTCGAAGAACGCAGTCTGTGGAAAGAGTATGACGTTGCCGTCGATGCCGATCTACAAAGCGTCGTCGCGATCCATCGCGACATGCACACTCAACTCACGGCGTTGGAAGGGTTGATTCCCAGGTTGAGAGGCGAAGACGTTTCGGCACAGATAAACGCCGCGGTGGCCGAAACAAAAAGACTCTTCGGCAGATTGCCTGAAAAATGGAACCTGCATGGATACGGCGTGGCCAACTTTGAAAAACCTGCCCTCAACAAATTAATGACCCTCCGCCCATGGACACTCGCCGAAAGGATCAGAATAGCCGAAGAGGATCTGGCGATAGCAGTGGCAAAGAGCGCGCCTCAGCCAGCGGGTCCACCACCAGCTCAAGCTCCGCCCGTCCCGGCCGCCGCCGCGGCCCGACCGGTCAGGTCGCTCAAGAAGGTTACGAAGGAGCTGGCAGATCTGAAGGAGGTGTTGGCGTCAGTCGATGATCTCGAACGACAAGCGCTCGCGAGCGTGGCAACAATGAAGCAAGTCAAGCAGATGATCGAAACCGACATTCGACAGTCAGCAGCCGGTGTTTATGAAAAGGGAAAAACCGGGTACGTCTCGCCGAAGAGTCGGATGACGACCAGGAAATTCTACCTGGGAGAGATCGCGACGACCGAGCCACTCACGAGAATACGCCAAAAAGGACGCGGTGTGCTGTGGGCAAGACCCTGGTCACCCGGCGTCAACAGGGGATTCCTGGAGGGTGGAGTAGAAGCGGGCGCCGTCTATAAGTTAAAGACCGCCGTACCCGACGGTCTCAAACAGCATCTCGTGGGTGGTGACTCTGCCGCGTTCAAGGCCGCGGTGAGTGGCCAGGCGTCTGACCCGTTCCGGCCGTTCTGGCATGGCGGCCAGGGCCGGTTCACGATCTACACGGATGAATTGTCGTACCTGGCCGGCAAGGGATACAGGCTGCATGAATTCAGACGGAAAAACGGATCAATGCAGCAGCTAATGATCCATCCCAACCAACTGGCCGCGGTGACCGCAGCTTATGCCGGTCGCTGACCTTTTACTGTCAAGTAATGCAACTTCAATTACCTTTCTTTTTCCTGAACTCTTCCATCGTCATCAGGTAATTGACTGTCCCATCGGTCTCGATCAGAAAAACGTACTGTTTGGTTCCCACGTACTGCGGCACCGACGGGCGTCTGCTCAGGACGTGGAACACATCGGTGTCTTCAGGTATGTCGTCCAATACCGCGATGTGATAACCGGCGGCCGGCGTGCTGTCGGGAGGAAACGAGAAGTCGATGATGGTTTTGTGCAACTGGCGTTTTTCGACGACCTTCGAACCGTCCGGCGATACCAGATAGCGAACGT
>DASTOZ010000345.1:0-2271 GCA_035762365.1 Pyrinomonadaceae bacterium
GTCGGAACAGATGTCGAAAGCGTTGTCCGCGGGGACCACGCGTCCGCGTGTGTTCTGCATGGAGTGGTTGGATCCGGTTTTTGCGAGCGGTCACTGGGTGCCGGAACTGGTGAAGATCGCGGGCGGTGTCGACGATGTCGGAAGCGAGCGTGGCGAGTCGGTGCGCGTTTCGTGGGACGACGTTGCAGCGTACGCGCCGGAAGTACTGGTGATCATGCCGTGCGGCTTCAACCTGCAACAGACGATGAAACAGATCTGGAGCGTGTTTGCGACGTTCGGTTCCTCCGCCGGCCATTCCTCCACCGGCAAGTCGCACTTCTTCAACTTGCCGGCAGTGAAGAACAATCGTGTCTACGCGGTTGACGCCAACTCCTACTTCGCGCGTCCCGGGCCGCGCGTCGTCGAAGGCGCCGAACTCCTCGCCCGCCTGATCCATCCCGAACTATTCGCCGGCTCTGACGACAAATTCGCCGGCTCATACCAACACGTCGACGTCGACTTACTCAAAGGCATCCTGCTCGAAGGCAAGGATTACAAACTCGAAAACGGCGCCATGGTCTTCACCGCCAGTTATCTCCAACGCCGTGGCTACTGCTGCGACAACGGCTGCCGCAACTGCCCGTACTAACCCCGTCTCAACTGTTAAAACTAACAGTTATCCCACTCACATTGACGTTGTTAATCTCGTCAGTAACGTGTGACCCCCAAGCCAAGGCCCAAGGGAGGAAGTGTGGTGTCTTAGATCGCGGTATCTCTCCGAATTCTGCGTAAGCTCTGCGCCTCTGCGGTAGATTCCTGCGGGAACGATCAACCGCAGAGACGCGGAGACCGCGCACAGTACGCAGAGCTGAGATTAGGACATCACTACGGGAGGAAGAAAATGTTTGAGTTCCTGAGAAGCGCCATTCAGTTCATCGCTCCGGTTTTCGTAATCTCCACGATGCTGAATGTGGGTCTGACGCAGAAGCCTTCAGACATCTCCCGGCACCTTAAAAACTGGTCTTTTGTGCTCAAGATGCTGTTGGCGAACTTCGTCTTTGCGCCTCTCCTGATGATTCTCGCTCTGCACTTCGCACCATTCGATCCCGCACTCAAGGCGGGACTGTTGATCTTCAGCCTGGGCGCCGGGGCGCCGTTGCTGATTAAGCTGACACAAACCGCCCAACATGAAGTCGCGCTCGGCGCGGCGGTCATGATGCTCTTGACGGTAGTAACGGTCGCTTACATGCCGATCGTGCTGCCGCTGGTCGTGTCCGGTGTCAGCGTGGATGCCATGGCGGTAGGCAAGTCGCTGCTGTTGCAACTGCTCGTGCCGATCGGTATTGGCATGCTATTGGTCCAGTTCCTACCTGGCGCAATGAACAGGTTGCAGCCGTGGGTGGCGAGGATCGGCAACATCGCACTGTACGCGCTGATCGTCGTGACGCTGGTAGGCTACTATCCGAACCTGCTAGAGATCGTTGGCCAGGGTGCTTTCCTGGTCGGGCTGGCTTTTGTCGGTGCCGCGTTCGGTTTAGGTTACCTTGCCGGATGGGGAAAGGACCACCTCGAAGACATCGGTGGTCTCGGCACCGCGCAACGTAATACTGCGGCCGGAGTAATCATCGCGCTCCAGAACTTCAGCAATCCGAACGTGCTCGTGATGCTGACTCTTGCCAACATGCTTGGCATAGTGATGCTCTTGCTGATCGCGAAAGCGCTTAGCCGCGACAATCGCATCACGGTGGGCAATGTTTCAAATGCAAATTGAGCCGGTGGGCCGCTTGCGCTGCCACGCGGCCGAGCACTCCGGCATACGTTGGAAATGAAAGCGGGACGTGGGCCAGATCGTCCACGCGCATCCTGCCAGCCATCGCGACTGCCGCCACTTGCGTTAGCTCTACCGCACGTTCGCCGACAACATGACAGCCCAGGATCTGGCGCGTGCCTCTGTCGACGATCAGCTTACAAAAACCATTCGTCCGCCCATCGATGATCGTGCGCGTGGTTGATTCGAAGCAGAGTTTGGCAACAACCACATCGCCTGCCGCCCGCGCCTGAGTCTCAGTCAGACCAACTTGCGCGTATTCCGGATCGGTGAAACTACCGATGGGTGCTGCTGCTTCAAGCACTGTCATCGTCGGGCCGCGAACAGCGTTGGTAGCAGCGACGAAGCCCTGCTGGATCGCTTGCGGAACGAGCATCATCCGTCCGGTGACGTCGCCGGCCGCAAAAACGTGCGGCGTGGAGGTCCTGAGAAACTCATCGACGCGCACGAATTGTCTGGCGTCA
>DASTOZ010000346.1:0-2497 GCA_035762365.1 Pyrinomonadaceae bacterium
GAAGCAAAACTCATGGCCGCCACCATGATCGGCGCCTCGATGTTGAACGTAACTCTGAAGCTGGCATTCAAACGCGCGCGACCGGCTCCGTTCTTCGATTTGCTGCCACCAAACTCGTACAGCTTTCCCAGTGGACACGCGCTGACAAGCGCGTGTTTCTACGGCGCGTTCGCAGCAATCATTACGGCGCGAATCAGGAGCAGGCGCGCGCGAGTCCTGGTCTGGATCGCATGCACGACAATCTTCTTATTGATCGGTCTGTCACGTATCTATCTCGGCGTACACCACACGACCGACGTGATCGCCGGATTCGCGGCGGCGTTGATTTGGATTCTGGTGGTGAGATTCGTCGAGTTGACGTTGAGGCGAAGACGACGTCGAAAAGAAGAATCAATTTGAGGACAAGTGGAACCTCATCTCGACGGCCAGTCCACCTTCGGCCGCGTTCGCAGCCTGGACCGTCCCGCCATGCATGCGCACGGCGCGCTCAGTAATCGCCAGACCGAGTCCGGTGCCGCCGCCACTCTGTCGATCACGCGCATCTTCGGTGCGATAAAACGGCCGAAAGATCTTCTCGAGTGATTCAGCCGGAACGCCATTGCCGCGATCGCGCACGCTGATCACCGCATAGTTGTCGCTCGATCCGTTCTGCTTGCGCAGCGAAACTTCCACCGCGGTTCCTTCCGGCGTGAACCGCACCGCGTTACGCACCACATTCTCAACCGCGCTGCGCAGCAGGTCCTCGACACCGTTGATCGAACACTGATCGCTCGCGACGACTTGCACCGAGCGATTCAAACTCCGCGCCTCGAAATCCGCATCCTCAGAAACTTCACGCACCAGCGCATCGAGATCGACGCGGCTGCGTTTGCGGCCGTCAGTTCCACTCTCCAGCCGCGTAAGCGTGAGCAACTGGCTGATCATCTCGTTGAGATTGTCTGACTCACGCTCGATCCGATCGAGTGCGCCCGTCGCTTCCGCTCCGGCACGTTTCCGCGCCAGTCCAAGCGCCACACCCAAACGCGCCAACGGCGATCGGAGCTCGTGCGAAATGTCGCCGAGCAGACGCTGTTGCGCTTTGACCATCGACTCGAGTCGTTCGGCCATCGCGTTGAAGTCGCGTCCGAGTTCACCCACTTCGTCACGCCGCTTCGCGAGATTGGTCGCGACGCGCGCGCTGAGATCGCCCTCGGCAAGCTGATTCGTCGTAGTGCGGAGTTTGAAAATGGGCGTCGTGAGATACCGTGCAAGCCAGTAACAAAAGATGCCGCCGATAACGAGGATAATCAGCAAACGAATCGCTTGCGTTTGCCAGAGACTCTGAAACGGCGGACGGGGAATGTGTGCGACGTACGTGTACCGTTGCCCCTTTGCACTGACAACGGGACGCGCGACGAGCGTGCCGGGACCAGCAAAATTAAATTCCATATCACGACTCTCGGCTGACCTTGTCGCCAACTCCGAAGCGCCGGGTGGAACTTGACGTCCTGACAGTTCGTGTCCGCTTTCGTCGAACAAGTTAGCACTGACTCCCGAATTCTTTTCCGTCGCCTGAAACGCAGCACTCAGCGCGGCGGATCCGGCCTGTTCGTAAGCCTCCGCAGCTTTCTGCGCGTTTTGACCAGTTTGGGCCAGGTCACGCCACGAGCGTCGCGTCGGAGTCGGACGCGTCAGCGCCACGGCCGCAAAGAACGCGACGTTGATAACGATCATGGCGAGCCAAAACCAGATAAAGATTTTCAGGTAGAGGCTGCGAAAGGGACTCTTCATTCGGGTCTTTCTGTGGGGACGCCGTAGATGTAACCGACGCCGCGAATGGTCTTGATTCGTTCAAGCCCGTTCAGTTGATGGCCCAACTTCTTTCGCAGATTACTCACGTGCATGTCGATGCTGCGGTCGAATGGCGACAGTTCGCGTCCTAAAACTTCCTTCACGAGATCTTCACGCTTCACGATCTGGCCCGCGTTGCGCAACAGGATTTCGAGCAGATCGTATTCGACTCCGGTGAGTTCAACTACTTCGCCCGAGCGGCGGACATTACGCGTGTTGCTATCCATTTCGATGTCGCCGACGCGAATCGTTTCACGCGCTGAAGTAGTTGACTCAACGGGCTGGGCGCGCCGCAATACCGCGCGAATACGAGCTACCAGTTCACGAGGATTAAAAGGTTTTGGAAGATAATCGTCCGCGCCGATTTCAAGTCCGACGATGCGATCAACATCATCGCCGCGCGCAGTCAACATCAAAACGGGAATGCGAGAGCGAGCCCGGATGCGTCGCAGCACGTCGAAGCCGTTTGTGCCCGGCAACATCACGTCGAGCACGACGAGATCGTGTTCGTCTGAAAGGGCGCGATCGATGCCGCGCTCGCCGTTGTGGATCGCTTCCACGGTGTAGCCTTCGGGCTGTAGATACTCGCCGACCAGCTCGCAAAGACCGACATCGTCGTCAATTACAAGGACGCGTTCCATTGGCTGCTTCTCGGCAAGATTTAAAG
>DASTOZ010000347.1:0-3509 GCA_035762365.1 Pyrinomonadaceae bacterium
GTGATGCCGATCGACGGAAAGCTCGGAGCGAGTAGTACGATCAAAATAACACTCGCCCACGTGTTTACCTGCATCGTGTTGTTCAGCAGGCTTCCTATCACCAATCCGACGCCGACGACGAAGAGCAGGCCCAGCACCATCGTGGCCAACGTCAGCGGCCAGTCTCGTACGAGATGACGATTGATGCCGAGCAAGAGACCCGCGATCAGCAGCGTGTAGACCACGCCGGTCAGCGCTTTGCCCGCGACGATCTCCTTCAAACTAGCCGGTGACGACAGCAGAAAATCGAGCGTCCGCTTTTCCTTCTCTTCCACGATTAATAAAGGCACGACGAAAGCGCCGGTCATTCCAAACGTAAGTATCAGGAGCAATGGCAGCAGCATCTGATCCAGACCGGCGCCGCCTTTCAGCTCCTCGTCAGCTTCGCCAACATCGACCCAAACCAGGTTTGCCGGTTCCGGCTGTTTGGCAGCCGCGCGCACCATCTGGTCCAACATTCGCCGAAACGCAACTTGTTCGAACACCGTCCTTTCATTGTTTATGTAGACGGTGAGTCGCGGTTGCTTGCCTGCGGCCATGTCTGCATCGAAGTTCGCGGGCACTGCCAACCCGCCGATCGCTTTACGTTTTGCCACCTCCTCGTCCAACGCGTCTGCTGAGGCAGCCTGGAGCACGCCGATGCGAGGAATGTTGCGTAGCTCCGTCACCAACGCTGACGCACCTGCGTCGTGGACCACGACGTTGAGGAGGCTGCGGTCGTTCCCCGGCAACATCACGCGAAACAGGAGTGCGACGAACAACGGCGTGACCAACGCGGTCAGGAGATAACGATGCCTGATCGCGTCGACAACATCTTTTCGCGTGATCGCCGAAACGACTGAGAAGTTCATTCAGACAACCGCCTTCCCGCCAATTGAATGAACACCTCTTCGAGTGTTGCTTCGGCTGAATGTAACGTTCGCACCAGACCGTTGCTCAACAGTTGTGCCAGTTCCCTTCCCGCTGCTTCACCTTCGAGAGCGATACTGACGCGCTTGCCGTCAGCCAGGGTGACATTCACTTCCGATTGACCGTGGGCGGTCTTGAGATTGGCGGGCGTGTCGAGCGCGACGATTCGTCCTTCGCTGAGAAATGCCACGCGATCGCATAGCTGGTCTGCTTCCTCCATGTAGTGAGTGGTGAGAAAGATCGTGACTCCCTGCTTTGACATGTCGACGATCAGCCCACGAATCTCGCGTCCGACCACCGGGTCCAGACCACGCGTTGGTTCGTCGAGAAAAATGATTTGCGGCCGATGAAGTATGGCGCGAGCAATCAGCAGCCGCTGCTTCATGCCGTTCGAATAGTTCTGAACTTTGTCCTTGGCGCGGTTGAGCAGATCGACTTGTTCGAGGACTGCGTTGATGCGGTCACCACCCTGCCCGTAAAGGCTCGCGGCAAACTCGAGGTTCTCGCGTCCCGACATCCGTTCGTACAGATTCTGATGTTCAGACACTACGCCGATGAGTGGTTTCAAGCGCTGTTGTTCGGTAACGATGTCGCAACCAGCGACGCGACCACCGCCGGAACTGGGGCGGAGTTGACCACTCAACATTCGAATGGTGGTGGTCTTGCCCGCGCCGTTGTGGCCCAGGAAACCAAATATCTCGCCTGCGTCTACTGAGAAAGAGATGTTGTCGACGGCACGAACGCTGTTGAAGGAGCGGGAAAGGTTCTCGACCTCGATGGCTTTCATCGACGCGTATTAAAACACGGATCGTCGTAGAGTAACGTCGGCATTTTTCCAGGCGATCTGAAAGCTATGTTCCACTTTCTCGGCTGCGCCAGACTTCCCCTGCGCGCGTAAGCTCTGGCCCAACCCGAACAAGGCCCACCCGTTGTTCCTGAACTCTCTCAGATCCTCGCGGTAAACACGTTCGGCCTCCTTCGCACGGCCCGCTTTCAGCAACGCCGCACCGAGATACAAGCGCATCGACTGCCCCCAGTCCGGAGGTTCGATGTACTTCAGCGAGTCCTGAAGTTGCACTGCTGAGGTAAAGGCATTCACGGCTTCGGCATGTCGCCCCCGACTCGACAGTAATTCACCCTCGAGGCCAAGCGTGGACAACGCCAGGATCGTACGTGCCGTGTTCGCCATCGCCAGCATATCGACGACAGACGGATCCGCAGCCGCTGCTTACAGCTCCTTCAGCTCTTCCTCAGCTTTTGCGTAATCCTCTTTGGCGACAAAAGCGCTGCCGCGCGTGTAGTGCCATAGACCACGCAGGTACGCTGAACCATGCGCCGGCGCCGGTTCGGCCAGCACCGCGTCCCATTTGCCGAAGATCTTATTGATCAGCAACGGCATCGAAGCCGCACGTTCAGACGCGCCCATGCCCTGATGCGACTGCCCGGCTGCTGTTGCCTTCGCGGCTTCCATCGCACGCGCGTAATTGCCGGCGTGCATCGCGGCGTAACGAATAAAGTCCCACGCGTGACGTGCATGTGTGCGCGACGACAATCCATAAGTGCCGAGGTTCGGCGTCGGACGATCACCCCAGTCTTGTTGGAAAAGCTTGTCGGCGGCGAGTGATCTCTGATTGCTTACGATGGCCCGTTCGTAGTCTCCCACTCTGATATAAATGTGCGAAGGCATGTGGACCATGTGACCGGCCTTCGGCATCAACGACTCCAGCCGATCGGCCTGCGGCAACGCTCGGCCAGGCTGTGCCGAACTCTCGAACAGGTGAATGTAAAGATGCACGGCTCCGGGATGATTCGGATTAAGCGCCAACATCTTCTCGAGCGTTAACACAGCCTCGGCGGCGCCGGGCAGCGGAGAACCATCGCGCCGCCAGTAAGACCACGCGGCGTGCGTCATCAAGGAATCGGCGTACAGATACGCCGCTTCGAGATCATGCGGATACCGCTTGTGCGTCTTGCGAGCTGCTTCGATGTATTGCGCGTCACGAAGATCGCGGTCCACGTAACGATCGCTGTCGTATCGCACGGACAACGTTTCAATCAGCGCCTGTTCAACGGCCGTTCCCTTCGAGGCGCGAGCGCGTGCCTCCGCGATCGCTTTGCGACCTTCCGCCTTTGGATCGTCAGGAAACGCCTGAAAGCGGCTGTTGGGAATCGGACCGAGCGCGAGTGCCAACCCCCAATACAACATCGGACTATCAGGATCGTGACGAAGAGCTTCTCTGAAGGATGCTGTCGCTTCCGGCGAATAGTAGCCGTAGACCAGTCGCAGACCCTGATCGAAAAACTTCTGGGCCATGTCCGATTTGGTAGAAACCGGGCGGCTGTAACTGCCGAGCCCGTCGATCAAGACCGCGAACTTGCCCTCATCACTTGCCGGTTGAGCAATCAACCGAGCGGCAAACAACCCAAATACAAGAACGATTAAGGCCACTCGATACGCTTTAGCTTTCATCTTCATGACATCACCTGCATCACAGATCAGACGCATCTGTGTCCTGATTACTTTCCGATTGCCAATTGTCGATTGTCGATTTCGCTCTCTC
>DASTOZ010000348.1:0-5180 GCA_035762365.1 Pyrinomonadaceae bacterium
GTGGATCGGCAAGGAGCGAATCGACTCTGCCGCTTTCCCGCAGCAGGCCTTTGTGCATCGCTTCGCTGATTTCGCCCTTGCCCGGGCGATGAAGAACTTTGTCAGGCAGGTCGTTGCGCAACGCTCGGCGCATCAACGAACGGACCTCGCCGGGCCGCAACTTCTGCTCGAACGGAATCGCGAAACCGAACTCGACCAGCGGCTGATAGAGCAACGGGGATCTCAGTTCTATGCCATCCCTTTCGGCGTACCCTCCGCTCGCAATCATTCGAATGAGCTGCTGGAGACCAGTGGATTGAATTCGCTTGCCCGGATCGTCGAAACCATAGGGGTCGCGCGGAAGCAGAGTTCGCTGACGCAGCCGCATCTTTCGCGCAAACGTCTGATCGAGCCAGTAGGGGACCAGTAGCTTCGGCTGAAATAGTGCTCTAACGACGTCGGGCATGAACGGCAGCAACGCCATTTTCCACAGCGTGTGCAGGTAAGGCTGCTTGAACGTGCGTCCCCACACCTGCGTGCGTCGATGCAGCGCTCTGAGGTTACCGTTCAACAAGAGTTTCGAGAGTTCGGGCGAAGGCAGGGGGATGTTCCAAAAGATTTGATCGCCTCCCCAACCATTGAGCACTACGAGCGCTCGCTGACGGGCCATCTCATCTCGCAACCGATTTTGCCGCCCGGGAACGCACAGCAGCGGCGTGGGAACCCGCAGAAACAATTCCTTTGGCGAGCCGATCGCCAGCCAATTTAGATCGTCAATCAGGTGAAATCCCGTTTTTCCTATCTTCTCCTCGACTGCACGCATGAATTGACGTTCATCGGACGAGCGCGCGTCATCAAATACGACCGAGTACGTTTGAAACTCTTTTGCTTCCGCCTGGCCGCTCCGAATCAATTGATCGGCGAGACAAACAACGGTGCTCGAGTCGAGCCCGCCGCTCAGCGTAATCCAGATCGGACGATCGTCGGTGCGCAGGCAGCGTCGCGTTCCCTCGACCATCAGGCGCCGGCAATGTTCCTCGTATTCGGCGTCGGTTTTATAAACGATCTCTTTGACTGCTTCGGGATGCCAGAACCGGCTGGACGTTAGCTGTCCATCGCGGGCGATAAGCATGTGTCCCGGTTCGACCGGATAGAAGTGGCGGATCGGCGTTTTTGTGACTTCAGGAAGCGTCACTAAATACGTGCAAACATAATCGTGGTCCAACTCCGGCGACTTCCCGCTGATCTTGACTAGCGCAGCCAGATCCGATGCAACCAACAACTCATTTCTGTTCCGGTGGTAGTACAAGGGCCGCATTCCGAACGGATCTCGCGCGAGCAGCAGACTGTTTGAGCGGCGGTCGTAATGAACGAGCGCGAAGTTGCCGACGATCTTCGACAGGAAACCGGCGCCATGCCTTCGTAAACCAGCGCTGACGATGCCCGCGTCGCTGCGGTCTTCGTCGCGTTCGATCCCGAGCAGTTCGATCAGCTCTTCACGATTGAACAGGATTCCATCCATCACGAGGACGTCGCCGTCAGCGGTAACCATCGGTTGCTTCTCGAGGCGCGACTCGCGCGTCGTATGCAGTGCGCTAAAGCACATGCCTAGGTGTGCGGCGCGGAACAGCGAAGCACCATCAGGTCCGTGCGACCCGAGGTCCTGGCTGAGTTGTTGCAACTGTTCGGTATTCACCGGCGCGCCGTCAAAATTGAATATCGTTCCAATTCCACTCATCGCTCGCTCCTTTCGCTGCCGCCGATGCGTTTACCAACTCGCGATCTCTCTGAAGTACTTGCGAACGTTCTGATGATCGCCCACCACCTGGCCGTCGACTTCTACCCAGGCGTGAGCATGGAACGGTTGCTTGCGCACGCCGATCTTCATGTCGGCTGGAAAGCCGTGTTGACGCAGCAAGCTCGTCGTCACCGACGCTTTCTGTAAACAGAGCGTTTGTTTTGGATACCAGACGGCAGCCGTATGCACGGCTTCACACAGTGCGGGCAGTTCGGCGCCCTTCGGTGAGCGACTTCCATTTGCGATGGGCCATTGACGAATGATCTTGTGCCGCGCGTAGAAACCGCCGAACCTGCGAATCACTTCGTAAAAAGCGAATTCGATAAACGCCGCCGCGTGAACGCTGCGAAAACGGATCAGCGCATTGCCGGTATGACGAACCGCGCTTGCGCTGGCCACACACAGACGGCACTTCAATCTTTGCAACCTTGAATGCGAGTTTGACTGGTCCGTCTCGAGCAGGCCGTCACGCGTTAGCTGTTGCAGAACGTGCTGAATCGCGGCCTCAACTTTGTCGCGCGGCTCCTGCGCAAAGTCTTCGTCGTGGTCCATCAGTTCATCGCACAACTCGAGGCGCCTTATTCCATCCTCATGCGCAACCAGAACGGACCACACTTTGCTGCCACTCTGAATCAAGCTATGAAACCTGCCGCCGCGGACGTCGAGAATGATCGTTCCGTCCTTGTCGGTGCTAAAACACACATCGGCGGCGACACGATAAACAGGACTCTCACCATTAGTTCTCATCACGCGTGCTCCTTTGCTCAACTTGCCAACTTCACGTCGTGCAATACGGACGACTTTCGCGACTCCAACGCTCGCAGCCACAGCTCGACGGAGAGAACTCCGACCAGTTCTCCATTCACACTCTGCAATCCGTGTTGAATTCGTTTCGCCGTCTCCCCAAACGCGCGAGCATCGACAAAGCCGTACTCGCAAACCCGAGGTTCCCGGAATAACCATTCGACTTCACGCCAGTTGTTCGCGAGCGTGCGACAAAGCGCTTCGTTGGACCATCGCTTGCCCTGGCGCGTGAGAATCGCCGCAGGCAACAGGTGCTTTAGCGCGCGCCGCTGCAGCGAACGGCTCTCGCCGGGCCGGAGCTTTTGTTCGATCGGGATTCCGAGCAGGAACTCGACGAGCGGCCTGTGCAGAAAAGGAAAGCGATACTCCGTCGCAACCCGGTCGCGGTAATAACAACTCGCAACCGCCCGAATCGCCGACCACAGCATGCGTGCTTGTGCGCGTGCGCTCGGCAGTTTGAAGCCGCCCACGTCCGATGCATGTGTGCATCGCTCGATGAGAGCGATCTGCCTTGCGAAGCGACGATCGATCAGAGTCGACGCCGGTGGCGGTGAAGTAAAACCGATCGGGAGAGCAGGCCCAACCGCGCGGTGCAACAACGTGCCCGCATAAGACTGGCGTGTCGCTCGACTCCAAAGTCTCACCTGCCGGTGCAGCGACGGCAGTTTCAGTTGAACAAGAAGGTCTGCGAGTTCCGGAGAGACGCCGGCGCCACTCCACAGCAAGTTGTCGCCGGCAACTCCCGAAAGCAACACCTTGCTGCTTGTCTGTTGCATTCGCGCGCGCACCCAGTGGTGTCGCGCAGTGAAACGGTAGGTGGGATTCGGCCTGACGATCGAATCGAAGTTCACATTCAGAAACCGTCCAACCGATTCATCTTCGTGAAAGTGATGGCCGACACGTGCTCTCCGCGCTTCGACCTCGGCGATAAAACGCCGCTCATCCGACGCAGCGGAATTGTCGTAGACGTACGAGACCGTTTCGAGTTGCGTGCTCGCTGCATCACCTGAGGCGATGATCTGATCCGCCATGCAGACGATCGATGAAGAGTCGAGGCCGCCGCTGAGCTCGGCCCAGACAGGACGATCCGATCGCAACCGGCAACGAACGGCCTCCCAAAACAGCTCGCGGAAGCGTTCTTCGTAATCCGAATCCGACCGGTAACGAATGTCGCGACACGCGTCGGGCCGCCAGAACTCGCGTGTTTCCATACAACCGTCGCGAACAAGCATCACGGATGCAGGCCGCACCGCGTAGATGCTCTTGTAAGCCGTTTGCGTCAGGTCGGGAGTGCTGTTGAGATAACTCGCAACGTATTCACGGTTGACTTCTGTCGCCGCGCACCTAACATCAAGGATGGAAGCGAGATCCGACGACCAGATGATGTGTTGCCGATCGGCGTGGTAATAGATCGGCCGCGTCCCAAACGCGTCGCGTGCGAGAAGGAGCGTGTGCGTCCGCGGCTCCCACAACGACAGCGCGAAATCGCCAATCAGTCGAGCAACGAACTCCGTCTCCCACCTCAAGTACGACGCCATCACAATCTCCGCATCAGTAGCGGAGTGATCGACGTAATCGCGAACTTGTGCGATCAACTCGCCACGGTTATCTAACCGCCCGTCCCAGGCCAGGATGTGACCGGCGGTTGAGACCAGCGGCTGTCGCTCGCGCCTGGACTCTCGATCGACGTGGTTTGCTCGGAACACCATTCCGATCGCGCCGGTTTGTCTTTGACCGCCACCGTCGGGGCCTTGATGGACCAACGTGCGTCCGAACGCTTCAAGCAGTCTTCGATCAACAGGCAGGCCGTTAAGATTGAGTATGCCGGCGAATGCACTCATCGAAGTTTCGTGTGACGTTGCGCGCGCGCGCGACGCGAACTGCAATTTGACGGAGCTTTATCGTGAGCTTGGGGGAAAGCTGATGCCGAGGCGAAATGTAAGTGGCGTTTCGCGCGACAATGTACGCGCGCAACGAGAATCCGGAGAAAAAAATTTGTTTCTGCTTAGTATTCCAAGCGCCGCATAGGTTTTCGGCGGGTTCTGCACATTCGTGTTGCAAACTGGCGGTGGGATCTTGCTTCGAATACCAAGCAGGCCGTCACTTGTTTTCAAATTCGATGCAGCGAGTGTTGTAGGCAACGACACGTCCGACGATTTCTGCGTCTCGCCTGAAAGTAAAGCTGCGAATCTTTAGTTGCGACGAATGGTAGGGCACGATCATCAGTTGGTTGCCGTGAAGTTCGCACCAACCACACGCGTATCCGTCACGCAACTCGATGAAGAATATCGGTCGTTCGAAGTCGTTGTTCCAGGGAATTGAATCGGGATTTCTTTGATTAGTGTCGATCGCCACCACCGCACCCGGTCTGATCATGGGATACATCGTGTAGTCCGTCAGCCCGATGTAACCTGACACAAGCCCGCGGCTGGATTCGTTTTGCAAATCACCGGCTGAGGCGAGCGGATGACCAAGACGCGTGTGCGGTTCATCGCCAATCTCCATGATCGGAACGCTGCCCACGATCGAAGGGTCGGGAGACAACTGCGTGAGCTGTGGATTCGCGATCAGCGCGTACTTGGCGATCTCGTCAAGGTCC
>DASTOZ010000349.1:0-3625 GCA_035762365.1 Pyrinomonadaceae bacterium
CATGCCCGGGTAGCCGTGATTGTATTCAGGAGTAACCAGGACCAATCCATCGGCGCGATCGCAGAGTTCTGAGAAGCTGGGGTGCTTGACCTGTTCGCCCGCGTCGTTGTTCGGGAACTTCAACTCTCGAACATCGACGTATTCAGTTTCGACGCCCTCGCGTTTGGTGAGCTGCTGGAAAACAAAGTTCGCAACGTTCTCGCTCGCGCGGCCCTTTCGGACGGTGCCGAGAATCACCGGGATGAAGAGTGGTCGCTCGCTCATGGCCCGGTATTCTACAACAGTTGCAGTCACCAACCGGTGGCGAACAACGTTCGCGCGGCTCTGACGCCGCAGTGCTGATACTTGTGGTAGGCGTCGGCAGCGCGCAGGCGGATCTGTTCGTCGCTCTCCTTTTTGATCCAGCCGTCAATTGCGGCTGACAAGACGTATGCCTCGGGAGCCATGAGGTTTGTGGTCCAAAGCAGGGGAGTGGCGCCGCTTTGCTGTAGCGCAGTGGAAAAGTATTGCTTGCTGGCACAGGCGAGGATGATCGCGCGACGCTGGCGATCGTCGCGACGGTTCGGGTGAGAACTGAGTCTGAAGTCCATCAGTCCGTTATGTCCGATGTACGCGACGAGATCAGCGCTACCCGCGGTGTGAAATTCGACGTTGCTCGCGTTCAGCTTCTCGCCTGGTTTGCCGGCCGCCGCTTCCAGAAAATCCGTCGTCGTTTGTGCGATCTCTTTGCCACGATAAGCGTCGGCGACGAGTAGAAAAGAACCGCGACGGTGTTTGAAGATGCAGCGCTCGAGAATAGTCGCGCTCGGATTGCGTGTGCTGGAGATCAATTCCCAGTCGTTGTTGCGCGAGAAGAAGGTCTTGATGCCGAACGCGGCGCCCCAATAAAGATTGGTCGCCGGATTGTCGCCGTTCCCCAAGGTTGCCGAAACGGGAACGATGCCCTGGTTCACATTGTCCGCCAGTGCGACGAACACGTGAATTACGGGTATCGAATTAACGACAGCTTTTTCCTCGGCGGCTTTTGTGATCTGGGTTGACGGCGGTGGAGTTGGTGCGGGATTCGGAGCGGCGCAAGAGAAGACGGCCGTACCAACAACACTCAGAAACAGTAGAAGGGCCAGAATTCGACATCGTTGAGGATCCATGACTCGTTAGACGTTGAATATAGAAGAAGGTTCCAGCAGTCGAGAATTTGTTCGTCAAGAAATTTATTGCTTTTCGTTGAGCCGCAGTCCTATTATTCCTGCGACGTAAGTTTCTCAACAACGCCCTTAACCTCTCGCTTTAAAGGACAACTGAACTATAGGTGACAACATGAAAAAGCTCCCACTTTTCCCCCTGGTATTACTCTGTGTTCTGTTCGCTACGACCGCTTCGGCGCAAGTAGCCGAGCAAGCGCGCAACTTCCAAATCGATGCAACTCACACCGGTCAGATTTCCGTTCAAAACCTGACACCGCCTCTCCGACAGCGATGGGTGGTCAACTTCGGACGTCCGATTTCCTACCCGCTGATTGCCGACGGACGCGTTTTCGTTACCGTGAAAAACGCTTCGGGGTCGGGCACTGAGCTCGTTGCGTTGGACGCCACGAATGGAACGGCCATATGGTCGTTCAACCTTGGTGGAAGCTTCTTCTTTTCCGGATCTTGTTATGAGAATGGCCGCGTGTTCGCTGTGAATGGCAGCGGCTTGCTGCGCGCGTTCGATGCTGCCACGGGTAATATCGTCTGGAGCACACAGCTTCCGGGCCAGTTTATGTTTTCTTCGCAGCCGACGGTTTATGAAGGTGTGGTCTACACCGGTGGCGCAGGATCGGGCGGGACTGTTTATGCCGTTAACGCGAACACCGGTGCGGTCCTGTGGACCAGGTCGGTCGCGAACGGCGATCACAGTTCTCCCGCAGTGACGAGCGACGGCGTTTACGTCTCGTATGCTTGTCCGAACGTTTACAAACTGAATCCCGCGAACGGCGCTGTGATCTGGCACTACGCGCCAGGTTGTTCTGGCGGTGGCGGCAAAACACCCGCGCTGTACAACGCACGACTCTACGTTCGCGATTCGACCGGCACAATCCACGACAGCTTCAACGGAGCGCTGATCGGAAACTTTGTCGCGAAAAACACTCCGGTGTTTTCCGGTGACAAAGGCTTCTTTTTAGAAGGTCCAAATTCCTTCGGAACCTTTGGAACGCTGCGCGCGCGCGACGTAAATACGAACGCTCTTCTCTGGAGCTTTCCGGGAGACGGCCAATTGCAGTCTGCAGTGCTGGGTGTGAATGATTACGTTTACGTCGGCTCGGCATCGGGAAAACTCTACGCGGTGAATTCCGCAACCGGGCAGGAGGTTTGGGTGACGCAGGCAGGCACGAGCATCCCTTATGTCGACGAGCATAACGTCTCGCAACCTGTAACCGGCTTTGCCGCAGCCGAAGGTTTGCTGGTCGTGCCGACAAGCACGACCCTGGTCGCGTACGAAGGCGACACCGCGCCGCCGACTGTGACGTTTGGCGATAAGTCTCCGGCCGCAAATGCCGCAGGCTGGAACAACACGCCAGTCGATCTATCGTTCACGACTGAAGACGATCTATCAGGTGTGCAATCGTCCAATCCGTCGAGTCCGCTGCACTTCGCATCGGAAGGCGCGAATCAAACTCAGGACGTGACAGTCACGGACAACGTCGGCAACAGCGCGACTTACACGTCGCCCGTCGTGAACATCGACTTGACCAATCCATCGACGCTGATCTCGGTTCCGGGCGTCAGTCAGAATCAGGAGTGGTTTACGAGTCCGGTGCCGGTAACGTTGAGCGCTTCGGACAATCTCTCCGGAGTGGCAGGTACGTTCTACACGATCAATGGCGGGCCGACGCAGGCTTACTCCGGCACGTTCACTCTGTCTGGCGATGGCAATTACACGATCGAATACTGGAGCGTGGACGTTGCGAGTAACAACGAAACGCACCAGACACGCACCGTGAGGATTGATTCGACTGCGCCAGTAACTCTGCCGGTCATTGCCGGTACAGAAGGAACGAACGGCTGGTTCAGGAGCTCGGTGCAGGTCACACTTAACGCCACCGACAATCTGTCGGGTGTCCAACACACCTTGTACAGCGTTGACGGTGCGGCGCCGCAAACTTATGCCGGTCCTTTCGTCATTTCTGCTTTGGGCCAGCATACGGTTGCGTTCTGGAGCGTCGACAACCTGAACAACACGGAAGCGACGCAGACAGCGCTGGTGAAGATCGACACAGTTCTTCCGGACGTTACGGCATCGGCAAATCCATCGATCGCGCAGAAACGTCCGCAGCCGGTGATCGTCACGATTTCCGGAAGCGCGACTGACGCGTTGAGCGGTCTCAGTGGCGCGAGCTTCAACGTGATCGACGAGTACGGCGTGACGCAGCCGAGTGGCTCAGTTAACGTGCAAGCAAACGGTTCGTATTCGTTCACGCTCAGCTTGCCGGCGACCAGGCAAGGTAATGACAAGAACGGTCACCTCTACACGATCGTTGTGACGGCGACCGATCAAGCCGGAAATACAAACTTAGCCACGACGACGCTGACGATCAATTAACAAAAACCGGGCTTCTGGTTAAAGAAAACGGCCGCCGATTATTTGG
>DASTOZ010000350.1:0-7445 GCA_035762365.1 Pyrinomonadaceae bacterium
GCCGCGCGTCAGCGAGAGTCGTTGATCGCCGGCATCGGAAAGAATCTCGAAGAGTTGATAAAGAACTCGGGCGCGCAGCTTACTGCCTGGCTTCATTTCTCCCTGAAGATAGAGCGTGTAAAGAAAACGAGAGGCTGCTTCCCCATAACCGTCGGCAAGCAGGAGCCGGGTGATAGTAATCAACTCATCCGGAGTCCAGTTGATGTGTCGCGCCGCTCTCGTTTTTTCGAGTTGCACAAAAACATCGGGACGCCGGTCGTCTGCGTTTTTTGAGTAATCAAGCAGACGCAGCGCTGCTTCAAAATTCGACGGATCACGCCGGACCGCTTCACGCAACTCGTGACCGTACGCGCGAAACCGATCGTTGCGCCTGAGGCAATCGTAAAAACTCAACGCCAGTTTGCTTGACCAGAATGGATCGAACGCTCGCTTGTAAACTTCCTCTGCCTGCTTCGGCTGGCCCATGTCCTCGAGGAGCGAAGCCTCCTTTTCGATCAGGTCATCGCGATACTCCGGAAAGTGCTCTCTGTTTTGTCGGATGAGTGTGAGCGCCTTCTCGTTATCGCCGTTGTCGATCAGGCTTTGCTGAAACTGCTCGACGATCTCATACGCTGACGGATTCTCGATTATGGTCTGCTCGTAAAAGCGTGGGGTGAGATATTTTTCCAGCGCGTGCGTTTGCGCGAGTTGCATCAAACGTCGAAAAACTGCGACGCGCTGCTCGGCGGGCGCGACGTGCAGAATGCGGTCGACAGTCTCCGCTTCCGCCGCAAACTGCGCGCGACGATGAAAGAACTCGGCCATCGTTTCGAGTGCTCTCATCTTGTCGGGTTCGTGTTCGACGAAGACCCGCAGTTCCTGCAACGCCAACTCTTCGTTACCCAGCTTTTCGTCAAGCTGAGACAACTTCAAAAGAACCTGCGCACTCTTGGGGTACTTTTGCGCGACTGCTGCCAGACGATTGCGCGCTTCGGCGGTAGGAAACGGAACGATTGCCTGCGCGCCAAAGAACTCGTGACGAGTGTAGAGTGCGGCTTCGATCTCCGCCGCTACACTGTTTATGTTCGACGGCTGTTCGTTTTCGGCCCGAGCTGACAAGCGGGGGTAGACGAATGCGACCCCGACAATCGCCGCGGCGAGAGACACGAGAACCGCAAATCGCAACGTTTTGATTTTGCTTTGGGCCATCACCTTGATATGACCTCGATAGGTACTTCCGCAGTGGATTGATTGTGCGCCGCGTCTTCCGCCGACACGGTCAACACGTAACGACCCGCGGCGAGGTTGGCCGGCACGCGCAGTTTGCCAACGTTCGTCTGGTCCTGGTTCGACCACGACAAGCGCACGGGTTGCGCACCGTACATGCGCGCGAACAGTCGCACCGTGTCGCTGTCAGCAGAAACTTTCACGATCAGCTCGTCACCGGCCCTGACTGGTTTGTCGTCGATCTTGACGCCGAGCTTCGGCGCGTGACTGTCGATCACGAAGCTCTTCGTCTCCTGGTAACCGTTGCCATTCTTGTCAGTCATCAACAGACGGCAGCGATACGTTCCGTCAGGCAGCCATGCGGGCGCCAGAAAGCGCACCTCCCAAACGCCTTCGCTCTGAAGAAACTTGAGCGGCAAAGTCTCGCCGAACGGAAACACAGCGAACACTGAATTGATCGACTCGTCAGTCTTGACGCGCAGCACCGGATCGCCCGGTTGGATCAGTCGCGGTCGCAACAGCGCACGGGGCGCTGCGATGAAAGCGGTGTAGGGGGTGACGAAGCGATACTTTTGTGAGAGACGAATGATCTCCGAGATGTAGTCTTCACGCTCGCCGTTTAGATCCATCTCGCGTAACAGCGCCTCGACTCGCGCACGCGCCCAAACGCGAGGCAGATGCGAATGAATGTCCGCCAGCTCCGGCAGCACTACATCGCGCGAGAGCCTGATCGTTTCAGTTCCGAATTGGCCCGTCACGGTGATGGTCGCTTGCGGTGAGGGTTTGCGGTAGCGCCCGACGAAGGCGAGACTCGAGCCGTCGAAACTGTAATCGCCGGTCGCATAAACCTGGTACAGATTGCTCGTGTCGTTCGACGCGAGGCGTGAGTTCTCGATGCTGGTGCTGCCAACATGATCGAAGAAGATCTTGAGCGCGGTCGTTATGTCCTCGGTCTCACGCGCGCGAGCGGAGTAGCCGTGACCTGTTTTTGCGAGCTCCTCCAGGAGCGTGCCGTTAGCATCGCTTCCGAGGCCGAACGCGAAAACGCGCGTGGAGTTCACGCCATTGTTCGGCGGCAAAGTTTTCAGAATCTGTTTAAGGTCGCGCGTACCCAAAGTCGGGTTCGCGTCGGAGACTAAGACGATACTCCGTTCGCCTTGCGGAAACTGCGACGAAAGCTCGGCCGCCTTTTCGAGCACTTTGCGCACGTCGCTGCCGCTGCCCAACATCGAATTTCTGATGAAAGCAAGTGCGCGTTCTACGTTGTCGGGAGTCGCTGGCAGCGGCGCTGGCGAAAATGCGTAGGTCTCTTCGTTGAAGAGAACGAGATCGAAGTGGTCCTGCGGCGAGAGCGAATTCAGAAAGTAGTCGAGTGCCTCGACGGCCCGCTTGAGCTTCTCGCCGTACATCGACAGAGAAGTGTCGAGCAGCAGGATGACATTGCGCGGCTGCTTGTTCGCGGCGTTTGTCCCGGAGTTTTGATTGAAGATCGCACGGGCCTCGAAGTAGCCATTCGGGTTTTGGGCCGCAAGCGCCGGATCGCGCAGGTCGTATGCAGAGATCTGTTCCGGAGCGCGATACGTCGTGAACGACAGCGTGCTTTCGGGAACGTTGATGCGATAGTCAAACGAGAAATCGTCCTTCAACTCCAAACCGCTCGCGTGAAAGTCTGCTTCAAATTCAGTCGGCTCTGACTTCGTGACTGCCAACGGATACGCGCGTTTATCTTCATTGATTGGCGCGATTGGGTAGTCGTTGAGAACGTGCAGGTGCAGGTTGAACTCTTCGACGCGCTGCGGATCACCAAACGACGGCTTCAACGGAAACGTGAAATGCGACGCCAGACCGTCAACCGGCAAGACCTCCGTGTACTCGATCTCAATGCGCTTCGTTCCGTACGCGGGAATCGGAAACACCTTCGCCGAGAACGCCGAACGACCTTCATGCTCGTCGTCCTGTTGCAGTAGTCCGGGATCGACCTGCTGTTGCTTGATCTCGCTGTAGACCTTGTTCGCGCGTCGTTTTTCCATCATCACGCCGGGAATGCGAACATCTGCGTCCCAAACGGCGAAGTCGAAGATCGACGCAGTCTGCGGCAACGCGAACAGGTACTTGCCTTCGAGAATCTGCGACGAGTGGCTGTCGAAGATCTGCATCACCCTCACACGCGCGTGCTGGTTATCGATCAAAACGTCGACGTTCATTACCTGCAGTGACAGTGTGGCTGCGTCCGGTTTACTGCTGGTCGATGGGATCAGGACGCCTGACTGCGCTGAACCGTCTCGATAGCTGATGCACAATGGCAACAGCACTGCCAGGACCATCAGCAGCCGAACAACGACGCGTGTTTTTCTTGATGAGTGTTTCATTGACCCTGCTTCACTGATCTTGGCCGGACGAATCTGAAGCCCAATAAGAATTCTCGATGCGGGCAATGCCGCCCGTTGTGCCGAAGTAGACGTGGTTGTCGCTGCCCGTGATGCTGAGCACGGTGCGCGAGGGCAAGACGCTTTTCACGCGAGTCCATTGTTGTGAGGCCGGATCAAAAACGAGTGCGCCATCGAGCGTTCCGACGAAGAGCCGCGAACCGTCGGTCCACATCGCATTCGGATTCACTACGACGCGTCCGACCTCGCTCGCGAAACTGCGCAGATCGCCGCTGCCATTCAGCTCAAACAATCCACCGCCGTAGGTGCCGACAAAGATGCGTGGTCCGATCGCGCACAGCGCGGTAATCCAGTTCGTCGTGAGCTTTGAATTCGTGTCTTTGAAGACTCGCGACACACGGCCGTCTTCAACGACCGCGAGCCCGGCGAGTGTGCCCACGTAGATTCTGCGATTCTGAACGAGGACGGCGTAGAGACTGTTGCTTGGTAAACCCTGCACCGTAGTTAGACCACGCAGCTTGCCGCGGACGCCAACTGACAGACCTTTGCTGGTCGCGAGGGCGAGTGGTGGGTTGCGCGCGTTTTCGCCGTCGACGTCCCAACGGGCCGCCTGCGACACCGCATTGCTCAAGAGACCGTCTTTGGTGGACCACTGTTCAGTCGTGCGCAAGCTGGAGTCGAAACGCAGCAGGCCGGCGGAAGAGGCGGCGATGATGGTTTCCGATGACTGATCTTTTGCGAGCGAATTGATCTCACGGTTCGTTTCCGACTCCATGTGAGCGAGTTGTGTGCCCTTTGAATTGAGTACGTCGATGCCGCGACGAAAATTGCCGGCCCAGACACGAGCTTGCGAGTCGACTGTCAACGCTGAAACGAGATTGGTCGTGAGCGTGCGGCTGCGATCATGCTCGCCCCACGCAAGGAACGCGTCCGCTGAGAGCTTGCCCTTGTTCGTGTGGTCCGGAGCGGCTCGGTATAGTCCCACCTCGCTAAGCAGCCACAGGTCCCTATCGATCGAGATCAATCGAGTTCCGGGTGAGTTCCCTGCCCTGGCCCATGCGAGCGGACTCACCTGCCTCGCCGCGGAGATGTCGCGATCGGTTCGAAGACTAAACGTCTCGCCGTTGTCTTTGCTCAGCACAATGCCGTCGGCCGTAACAGCCAGGCTCGATAGAGATGGAAGCGTGGCGAGTGTTAGAAAACGCGACTGGGAAGTGTTGCCGGCGGAAAGGCTGGCGAGCGGCGCAACAGTCAATCCAAAGTCGGTCCCGACGAAGAGGTTCGGACCAGAGACACCGACACCGACGACGCGGTTCGACGGCAGACCGTCAGCAGTCGTGAAGTGCGACCAGCGACCTGCTTCCTCCACCCACAACCCATCGGCAAACGTTCCGACAAACAAGCGGACGCCGACTTTGGAGATGAAGTTGATCTCCAGCAACCGCGTGTGCTCGGCGCCCGCGGTGAGCTCCTTGAACTGGCGCCCGTCAAATTCGATCAAGCCTCCTGCCCGCGTACCAATCAGCAAACGCCCTTCCTCCGCGAACAGTGCGTCGATCGACTGCTGCGCTCGATCGGTCCACCGGTAACCTGAAAATTGAGAACCATTGAACTCGACCAGGCCCTGCGTTCGCGTACCGATGAAGAGCTTGGAATTGAAGGCAGCGAGGCTGAGCAGGTCGCTTTCGGGCAGACCGTCGAGCACGGTATAGTGCCGCGCGAGTTGGCCCGCATGGTCTAACTCGATCAGCCCGCCGTCAGATGCGACGAAGTAGGAATCGTTGAAGCGGGCGATTGCTCGGGTGGTTTGATGGTTCTGCCAGATCTCGATGGCTTTGCTGGCGACAGGCTTGAGTGAACTTTGTTCGAATGGAATTAAGTTTTGCTTTTCGCGTCGCGCCCGTTCTTCGGCGAGTTTCTGGTCCGCGCGCTGTTTTACCTGCCAGGCAACTACCAGTCCCGCAATCAGAGAGAGCGCCAGAAACAGCAGTAACGTTTTGCGGTTTGCGATTAGTTTGGGCGCGAATACGAGTTGCTTCATCGGTCGAGACGTTCCTCTCGTAAGGTCGATGCATTATTTCGATCGCGCAGTGTTTGCGTGAGGTGAAGCGTCACAGTGCGTGGATGAGCGGTTACCAGTACGAGCGTGAGGTTAACCCTACCGGTCGATCTGTGGGGAAACACAGCCGCGATGAGTGCGATGAAAGGCTAAATAGTTTCACTCTTCATTGGATTTGGATTACCATCCCTCCAATTTTGGCTACCACCAGATTACTCAGCCAGGCTCGTGAAAAATCAACAATACCGTACCGTGCTTGCCTGATCATTGGTCTGGGTGGGCTCTTCGCTGGCGTCACTGGACCGCTGCTGAGCACGTTCATCCCGCCGCTGGTGCGCGATGCTGTGGGCGATCATCGCACGGTGATCGGCGCCATCATGGCTATCGACAACGTGCTGTTGCTCCTGCTTGTGCCGTGGACCGGACCAGCATCAGATCGCGCCAGAGCCCGTGGGCGCGGCCGGTTGCCTCTTGTGCTCGCCGGGTTTGTGCTGACGTCGGTTGGTATGGCGCTGCTTCCGTTCTCACCTGCATTCGGCCTCCCTTTCCTCGTCGGTGCGATAGTCGTGCTGCACACGGGCATCAATATTCAGCGCGCGCCATTCCAGGCGCTGATGGCGGATCTGGTGCCGTCGCGGCATCGATCCCTTGCGACAAGCTCGATCACGTTCCAGATGTGCGTCGGCGCGATCGCGTTTCTGATGTTGGGCCATGCACTCGGAATGCGGCCTGCATTTCTGATCGCAAGTGGCAGCGTGCTCGTTATCACGGCCGCGTTCACTTTTGGTCTGCGCGAACCGAAACTGTCTGAGCCGCTGTCTGCTGAGGTAACTTTTCGGTCACTGGCCGAGGCGGCATGGTCAGCCATCAGAGGTCTGGTCCCGGGCTTGCGACCCATCTTCGTTTCCGTGCTTCTCTTGCAGTTAACTTTCCAGAGTTTCACCACGTGGTATGCATTGCACGCGACCGAACGCTTCGGTATTCGACCGCAGGACGTGACGATCGGATTCATCGCGTGGGCCATAGGCGGCGTAGTCGGGGCGCTGCCGGCGGGTGTTATCGGCACCCGGATCGGCCGGCGGAACGCGATCCTGATCGGCTACGCCACGATGGCGGTCTGCATGCTCGCACTCGATCGCGTCAGTCAAATGAATACGGTGATACCGCTGCTCGCGCTCGCGTCGGCCAGTTGGGCGCTGCCGACTGTGAATGCGTACCCGCTCTTCATTGAACTCGTTCCCCGTCACATTCGCGGCGTGCTCGCAGCGTTGTACCTGCTCTGTATGGCGTTGGGAGGTGCGGTTGGCGATCCTTTGAACGGGCGACTGTTCGATCTCCTGAATGGCTATCGAGCTCTGTTCCTGTTGATGGCTTGTTACATCGCACTAGCGTTCGTCGCTGTGCTGTTTGTCCGGCGCGGTGTTGGTGAGGCAGATTCCGGACAAACTGAATCATGAACCGCAGAGGTTTAGATCGCGCCCGGTGCGATGCGACCGAGGCTGGCGATTACGGCAAGGAGTTCGTCGGGTTCGACCGGCTTCGCCAGGTGCACGTGAAAACCAGCAAGGAGCGCGCGTCGTCGATCGGCAGGGCCGGCATAAGCTGTAAGCGCGACCGCCGGAACGGTCCCGCCTTTTTCCGGTGCCAGCGCGCGTATCTTCCTGATCAGGTCGTACCCGTTCTCTCCGCTCATACCGATGTCGCTCAGCAGAACACTCGGCACCTCGCGGTGAACTGAAGCGAGAGCGTCTTTTGCGGAATTGACGGCGACGACGCGCGCCAAATTCTCGAAG
>DASTOZ010000351.1:0-3680 GCA_035762365.1 Pyrinomonadaceae bacterium
CAGACGGCTTCAAAGGTCGCCACAAAGCGCTGATCCGCTTACCGCTGGCAGTTTGCAGGATGCTCATTACGCCCATGTAACCAAATCCAAAAAAGAAGAGCAGCAGAAACGGAATGGTGCCCCACATGTGAAGACGCGCGGAGTAGACGATGGCGAGTAAGAAATAGATCGCGAAGCCGAGTTCGAGTAGTGGCAATAGACCGCGTTTGCGTTTGTATTTTTTCTTCTTCCAGGTGGCATCGGTCGTGTCTTCGACGCGATATTTCGGAGTGCGCACAAATTCAGACTTCACGCCCGCCAGTGCTTCCAAAACCGCACGCGCGTTTGAAAACGCGAGACCGATGCCGAGACCCATCACGAGCGGCAGGTGCAGTAATCGCGGCGTCCGCTTCTCGTCGAGATACCAGACCGCCGAACCATAAAACATCACCACTGAAATCGAAGAGAAGAACAACAGCGGCAGGTCCAGGACCATCAGGTGATAAAACGGTTGGTTGTAACGAACCAGCAAGAGTGGAAACTGTAAAAAGCTCGCCACGATCATCAGCGGATAACTGATGTTTCCCGTCAAACGGAAGAACATTTCGAGTTTTACGCGCAGCGGCAACGGCGCCAGCCAGATGCGCGGATAGAGCTTGAGACCAACCTGCATTACGCCCTTGGCCCAACGTCGCTGCTGTGCCTTGAACGCGTTAATCTCAACAGGAATCTCCGCCGGAGCTTCTTCGTCAAGCAGGTAAACAAATTTCCAACCCATTAACTGCGCGCGAAAACTCAGGTCGGTGTCTTCCGTCAGCGTGTCGTGCTGCCAGCCGCCGCTTGTCTCGATCGCCTGGCGTCGCCAGATGCCTGCGGTGCCGTTGAAGTTGAAAAACCCGCCGGTGCGATTGCGCGTGGTCTGTTCGACCACGAAGTGACCGTCGAGCATGATCGTTTGCAGTCGTGTCAGAAGGTTGTAACGGCCGTTGATGTGCGACCAGCGCATCTGCGCGCAACCGACGAGTGGATCGGTAAAGAAGTCGACCAGCTTGCGCAGGCAATCGCGTTTGGGAACGAAATCGGCATCGAAGATCGCTAACAGGTCGCCTTTGGCTGTCTTGTTTCCGTTTTCGAGCGCACCCGCTTTGAAACCCGTGCGGTCCAGGCGATGGATGTAGTGAATGTCGAAACCCTGCGACGCATACTTCGCGACCACCGCTTCCGCCACTTTTGTGGTTTCGTCAGTTGAGTCGTCAAGGACCTGAATCTCAAGTTTGTCGGGCGGATAGTCGATCTCGGTGACAGCTTTTAATAAACGTTCGACGACGTAAAGCTCGTTGAAGAGTGGGAGTTGGACCGTGATGCGCGGTAGATCTGCTTCCGCGAATCGTGCGCCGGGGACCGGTACGAAACGGCGATAGCGCCAGAAGTCGATCACCTGCTTGATCCGGTACGCGCCGTAGACCGCCAGCGTCGTAAGAATCAGGAAATAAACGATCAGAATGATCCAGTCGAAGGTATCGAGCTGGTAGAGCGGGCTGATGTTGCCCCAGGTTTTGTAAACACCATCGTGGAAATAACGTTCGAAAACCCGGTACGGGTCGTCACCGATGGGAGTGGGCCATGGCGTCGGTTCTGGTGATGGTGCTGGTGCCTGGAAAATCATGAAAGCGCCAGATTCTACCTTAAGCCGGGCGACCTTGGGAAATCGGCTATATGCGGCGGTCCGGGGCGCTGTAATCGCTGGGGGCCGAGGCCATCCGTTCGGGCGAGGCGAGCGTAAATGTGGGCCGTTTTGCTCGGGTTTTTCGCGTCGCTAACTCCGCGATGCCGGGCATGACGTAAAAGACTGACACACTGCCGAGGAGGAGTCCGGTCAACAACCGCGAAGTGTGAGTGTTCTCCCAGATACCCAGGAAAGTTAGACCAAAGTCGATGGCCATGGGCACGGCCGACAGCACCAGCCATACCGGAGGCGGCCAATCGATAGCGCGCAACGGACGAAGCAGCGGGTACAGCAGGAACGTGAACGCGAAACCGGCGTACAGTCCGGTGCAACGCGCGCAAACGGCAAACTTGTGTCCCCCGATGAAGTAGGAACGCTCTGGGAGCTGGTGACACATCACGGCAAAACCACCGTAGATGCTCTTCGCGAGGTGAGGATAACTGCCGGCCGTTAGCGGCGCGATCAGGATCAGCGAAACGATCGCAAATACAACTACAGCGCTGATCAACCAGATCCGTCTCATAAATGCGTCGTTCTAAAAGCGGATTACCGTGTCGGGCCCGCCTTCGATGTGCAGCGTGTCGACAAAGCGAATGTGCCGCGACTCGGTCGTCATCACCATCGAGTGCGTCCGTTTGCCCGCGCCGAAGAACCGCACGCCTTTTAATAACGCGCCATCCGTCACACCAGTTGCGGCAAAGATGATCTTCTTGCCCGGCGCCAGATCGTCTGTGTCGTAGACCTTGTTTGGATCGCGGATTCCCATCGTCGCGAGTCGATCGAGCACTTCCGTCGCGGGCGGCACTTTGTCTTTGTCGACTCCCAATCGTTCGGGATCGAAAACGAGCCGCGCCTGGATCTCGCCGTTGAGACACTTCATCGCCGCCGCGGTGATCACGCCTTCCGGAGCGCCACCGATTCCCATCAACGCGTGAATGTTCGTTCCCGCGACTGCCGCTGAGATGCCCGCCGAAAGATCGCCGTCAGAAATGAGACGGATGCGGGCACCCGCTGCGCGCACGTCCCCAATCAGTTTCTTGTGACGTGAACGATCGAGCACGATGACCGTGAGGTCTTCGATGTCGCGGCCCAACCGGCGCGCGATGTTTTTCAGGTTGTCTTTGACGGGCGCGTCGATGTCTACGACGCCGCGCGACGATGGACCGACAACGATCTTGTCCATGTAGATGTCAGGCGCGTTCAGCAAACCGCCGCGCTCAGCGGCCGCGAGTACGGCGATCGCGTTGTTTGCGCCGAGTGCGCAAAGGTTCGTGCCCTCTAGCGGATCGACCGCGATGTCGACCTCGGGGCACGATTCCGCCAGTTCCTCGCCCGCATGAAATCCGCCGCCCACTTCCTCGCCGATGTAAAGCATGGGCGCTTCGTCGCGTTCGCCTTCTCCGATCACGACGCGGCCGCGCATCGGAACGGTGTCCATCACTTCGCGCATCGCCTCGACGGCGACTTGATCGGAGTATTTTCGATCGCCCTGGCCCATCGTGCGGGCCGCGGCAATCGCCGCCGCCTCACACACGCGCAGGAAATCGAGAGACAGCTCACGCTCAGTCCTCATGTCGTCACGCATTTACTCAGCTCTCCTGATTTGGAAGTTGTTCCAGAATGCTCATTTTTCCCCGTGCAGTTCTGATGAGGAAGCGTGTTCATACTAGCAGAGCGGTAGTAGACAAACAAAAGCTCAACGAGTAATCTGTCGCGACATTTACGTTAATCTTCGTTTCAACGTCCTCATCACATGGATCGAAGAATAGAACTGGTTATCGCCAGACTGGAAAACGACACCTCACGCGCGTGGGACACGCATGCGCTGGCTGCGATGGTGAATCTTTCGCCGTCGCGCTTTCGACACCTTTTCAAACAGGAGACCGGAACGAGTCCGCGTCAATACCTGCGCGAGCTGCGGTTTCGCAAAGCCGAAGCGTTGCTCGCGACGACGTTCATGTCGGTTAAGGAGATC
>DASTOZ010000352.1:0-3370 GCA_035762365.1 Pyrinomonadaceae bacterium
GAAGAGTTTCTCATGCGCGTCCGGCGTCAGTTCACAGTCAGAGAAAACGCCGACCCGGCGCCGAAACAGCGTGGACAGTGGAGCATGTATCTCGACGGCACGTGGTACGCGCTGCATCTCTCGCCCGAAACAACGCTTCCCGACGGCGTGGTCCAGAGTCTCGACGTCAGTATTCTCCAGGACCGTCTGCTCGATCCGGTGCTCGGCATCAAAGACATTCGCACTGACAAGCGGATCGATTTCGTAGGCGGTCTGCGCGGAACGAAAGAGCTCGAACGGTTGGTCGACGAAGGCAAAGCAGCCGTTGCGTTTTCGCTTTATCCGACGACGGTCGACGAGCTGTTGATGGTGTCTGACGCCAACCAGATCATGCCGCCGAAGTCCACGTGGTTCGAACCGAAGTTACGAGACGGTCTGTTAATTCATTCGATATGAAAGTTCTTATTGCTGACAAGTTCGAGAAGTCGGGCCTCGATGGTTTGCAAGGCCTTGGTTGCGAGATCTCCTATCAACCGGAGCTGAAAGACGATGCGCTCGTCGAAGCGGTTCGACAAATAGCGCCTGACGTGATCGTGGTGCGCGGCACGAAAGTGACGGAGCCCATGCTCGAGGCTGGACCGGTAAAGCTGGTGGTGCGCGCCGGGGCCGGCTACAACACGATCGACGTCGCCGCCGCTTCAAAACGCGGGATCTACGTTTCGAATTGTCCGGGCAAGAACTCGATCGCCGTTGCCGAGCTCGCGTTTGCGCTGATTCTCGCGCTCGATCGCCGCATCGCTGACAACGTCATCACGTTGCGACAAGGCGTTTGGAACAAGAAGGAGTTTTCGAAAGCGCGCGGGTTGTATGGTCGCACGCTGGGTTTGATTGGCGTCGGGAAGATTGGTCAGGAAATGATTCCGCGGGCGCGCGCGTTTGGCATGCCCGTCGTTGCGTGGAGCAGGAGTTTGACGCGCGAGCGCGCGGCGGAGCTGGGTGTTGAATTGATGGAGTCGCCAAAAGCGGTTGCGGCCGCCGCGGACGTCGTGAGCGTTCATCTCGCGCTGAAGCCTGAGACGCGAAACCTGATCAACGCCGAGTTCTTCGACGCGATGCGCGAGGGCGCTTATTTCATCAACACGGCACGCGGCGAAGTGGTGGACCAACAAGCACTGGGCAACGCGATCCGAAACCGTGGCATTCGCGCGGGTCTCGACGTCTATGCGCTCGAGCCAACGTCTGCGACCGGTGAGTTTCACGACGAAGTCGCGAAAGAAGCCGGACTCTACGGAACGCATCACATCGGAGCGTCGACCGACCAGGCGCAGGAAGCGATCGCTGCTGAGACTGTGCGGATCGTTGAAGAGTTCAAGCACACCGGGAAAGTTCCGAACGTCGTGAACCTGGCCCAACAGACACCCGCGACGCACCGGCTCGTCGTGCGACATCTCGATCGGCCAGGCGTGCTGGCGGGTGTGCTCGAAGCGCTCAAAGCGGAACAGATCAACGTTCAGGAGATGGAGAACATCGTCTTCGAAGGCGCGGCGGCGGCAGTTGCGCGCATCAATCTCGATAACGCGCCGTCACAGGAGAGTTTGCGGCGCCTCGAGGCAAGTAGCCCCGACATCATCGAACTCGACTTGCTGAAGTTGGTATGAACACGACCCTCATCACTGGAGCCTCATCGGGAATCGGTGCTGCCTTCGCCAGAAAACTTGCCGCACGCGGACGGAATGTTCTTCTCGTCGCGCGCTCTGAAGACAAGCTCATCACGATGTGTAACGAGCTTGGGCGGGTGAGCGGCGTACGCGCGCACTATCTCGCGCTGGATCTGCTTCAGCCTGATGCGCCGGCTCAGTTGTTTGAAGAGACGCAACGACGCGAGCTCGTGATCGACATGCTCGTCAATAATGCGGGGTTTGGTTCGATGGGGGAGTTTGTCGAACTCGATCTCGCACGCGAGCTCCAGATAATCGATCTGAATGTGAAGTCGCTGGTTGAGTTGACGCACAGGTTTTTGAAGCCGATGCGCGAACGGAAGCAGGGCACGATCATCAACGTTGCGTCGACTGCGGGTTTTCAGGCGGTGCCGTACATGACGACGTATGCGGCGACGAAGGCTTTTGTCTTGTCGTTTTCGGAAGCGTTGTGGGAGGAGAACCGGGAGCTGGGCGTGCACGTAATGGCGTTGTGTCCCGGAGTGACTGACACTAATTTCTTTGCAGCGTCGAAGATGGATCGTCCGCCGATGCGCACGATACAAACGGCGGAAGAGGTGGTTGACGCGGCGCTGCGCGCGGTGGCGCAACGAAAACCGAGCGTGATCTCTGGTTGGACCAACTGGCTGGCTGTTGAAGCCGAACGCTTCGTGCCCCGCTCGTTCGTAATCAAGATCGCCGGCAAGGCTTTACGTTCACAGTTCGAAGAGTAGTTGTTTTCTAAAATTCGCGTGCGCATGGGGCGGCGCCTGAAACCGGGAGACACATAGAAGAAGAGAATTGAAAAATTCTTTTTCCATTGGAGATCCACTAGCGGGAAACATATTTAAGGAAGTCGGAGGGGATGATGACGGAAAGGATTTTTAATTTTAGTGCCGGGCCGGCCGTGCTGCCGGTGCCTGTTTTGGAAGAAGCGCAACGCGATCTGCTGAGTCTGCCGGGCGTCGGCATGTCGGTGATGGAGATCAGTCACCGTTCAAAGACATTCGACGAGATCCACGCTCGCGCCGAAAGCGGTGTGCGCCAACTTCTCAGCATCCCCGACAACTATCGCGTTCTCTTTCTACAAGGCGGCGCGAGTCTTCAGTTCTCCATGGTCCCTATGAACTTTCTCCCAAGCGACGGCAGCGCCGACTACGTCATCACCGGAAGCTGGGGCAAGAAGGCACTGAAAGAAGCGAAGAAGGCGGGCAACGTCAACGTCGCCGCGACGATGGCCGACGGCGGCTTCACGCGCACTCCCGGCAACGACGAGATCAGCCTCAACCCGCGCGCCGCCTACGTCCACATCACGACGAACGAAACGATAGAAGGCGTTCAATGGAAACGGGAACCGGAAACCGGCTCCGTCCCGCTCGTCGCCGACGCCTCCTCCGACATTCTTTCGCGCGCGATCCCCGTCGATAAGTACGCACTCATCTACGCAGGCGCGCAAAAGAACATGGGACCAAGCGGCGTCACGCTCGTCATCATTCGCGACGATCTGCTCGAGCGAATTCCCGACGGCCTTCACACCATGCTCGATTACCGCACGCACGTCGAAAACAACTCGCTCTACAACACGCCTAACACGTGGGGCATTTACATCATCAGCCTCGTCGCCAAGTGGATCAACGACAAGGGCGGCATCGGAGAGATGGAACGCGAAAACGACGAAAAGGCCCAACTACTCT
>DASTOZ010000353.1:0-3979 GCA_035762365.1 Pyrinomonadaceae bacterium
GACCAGCAGGCCTTGAACGTCGGTGATCGCATTCAGCCCGCCGGTTGGCAGCACGCCCACTTTTACTCCGGCTTCACGGGCGCGTGGCCTGTTTTGAGTGTGACCGGAAGATCCGGCGCTGAATGCTGCAAGAATCGCTGCAAAGAACATGAATGCCAGCCTCAACATTTGGGGTTCGCGAACGTGCTTCGTCATGGTCCTTCGATGGATTTAGAATCCCTGTTCCTATGTTTTCACTTGACAGAATCAGTAACATGCCGTGAGATAAGCGCCCGAGTAACCACATTCGACGCCCCTTTGTGAGACCGGCAACTCATTATGACACTTTCACTCCTTGATTGGTCAGTAATAGCCGCGTACTTCCTTTTCAATCTCGGCATCGGCATCTACTACGCCCGCAGAGCAACAGGCAGTACGAGCGAGTTCTTTTTGTCGGGGCGCAACGTGCCGTGGTGGTTAGCGGGCACTTCGATGGTCGCAACCACATTTGCCGCCGATACTCCGCTCGCCGTCACCGGCTTTGTTGCCAACAACGGAATTGCCGGCAACTGGCTCTGGTGGAACATGGTAATGAGCGGAATGCTCACGGTGTTTTTGTATGCACGATTGTGGCGTCGTGCGGGCGTCATGACTGACATCGAGTTTGCCGAGTTGCGTTACTCAGGCAAGCCCGCCGCATTCCTGCGCGGCTTTCGTGCTCTTTATCTCGGGCTGCCAATCAACTGCATCATCCTTGGCTGGGTAAACCTGGCGATGGTGAAGATACTCGAGATCACGCTTGGTCTCGACAAGCGCGGCGCGATGCTGGTCGTGATCGGAATGTTGCTGTTCACCGCGTTTTACACGGCGATCTCGGGTCTGTGGGGTGTTCTCGTAACCGACCTGTTTCAGTTTGCACTGAAGATGGGAATGGTGATCGTGCTCGCGGTCCTGGCCGTCAACGCAGTCGGCGGCATTGATCAGATGAAGGCGAAGATCGGGGCGCTGGACGCAGCGAGCGGATCGGGTTCACGTCTGGCCTTCTTTCCTGAATACGATTCGATATGGATGCCCGCGATCACGTTGTTTGTTTATCTCGCGGTGAACTGGTGGGCCACCTGGTATCCGGGCGCGGAGCCCGGCGGCGGCGGTTATGTCGCCCAACGAATCTTCTCCGCAAAGAACGAAAAGCACGGACTGCTCGCGACACTCTGGTTCAACATCGCGCACTACGCTCTGCGACCGTGGCCCTGGATCCTGACCGCACTCGCGTCGATCATTCTTTATCCGAATCTCACCGATAAAGAATCCGGTTACATCGTGACGTTGCTGGATCCGAACGTCTTCCCATCTTACTTGCGCGGCTTCATGCTGGCTGCTTTTGCGGCAGCGTACATGTCGACGATCGGCACGCAGTTAAACTGGGGCGCTTCTTACGTCATCAACGATTTTTACCGGCGCTTCGTCAAGCGTACAGCATCTGACAAACACTACGTCATCGCTTCGCAACTCGTTACTCTGTTCCTGATGATCATTTCACTCGTCGTGACTTTCTATCTCGAGTCGATCGGCGACGCGTGGAGAATGCTTTTGGTTACGGGAGCGGGTACGGGTACAGTGCTGTTGTTACGTTGGTTCTGGTGGCGCATAAATGCGTGGTCCGAAGTCTCTGCGATGATCTGTGCGGCGGTCATCTCGCTGTTTCTGCAGATGATTCTGAAGTGGGACGTTAGAAGACCGCGAGACTTCGCGTTGGTTATGCTGGTAACCGTGGGGTTAACCACGATTGTGTGGGTGACGGTTACGCTGCTGACGAAGGCGGAGCCGAAAGAGAAACTGATCGCATTCTACCGCCGTGTACGGCCGGAAGGACCCGGCTGGAACGGAATCGCCCGCGATGCAGGACTGTCAGCCGAACATGCGCAGGGCCGTTTGTCGTTACAGTTCGTTAATTGGATACTCGGTTGCGTGCTGATTTATGGTTCACTGTTTGGTATCGGCAAATTGATTTTTAAAGAATGGGCGGCGGGATCGGTATACTTGCTCGTCGCGATCGTGGCGGGAGTGTTGATATCAAGAAACCTCTCAAGAGGAGAATTTGAGGTTGAGACGGCCAATCTTGAACCTGCCGAAGAAGCAGTCTGAGCAGTTGTATTGGGACCTGAAAGGTCAGTCGAGCTAAACGCTTGATGAGTGAGATATCTGAACCAGCCGGGCAAGGCCTTGTTTTTGCGGTCGATTTAGGCGGCACCCACCTTCGGATCGGTCTCGTTGACGACACCGGAAAGATCCACAAACAACTAAAGCGGCAAACGCCGAAGGACGAATCGCCGGCGGCGCTGGTTGACGCACTCGCGAGCGTGGCGAATGAATGGCGCGGCGCGGAGCGTTGTCCAATCATTGCTGCGTCGGTCATGGTGCCGGGTGCGGTCGACAGCGCGCAGGCAGTGGTGCTGTCAGCGCCAAACCTTCCTGCGTTAATCAACTACGGATTGAAAGCGGTGTTGCAGGAGCGATTGGGTTGGCCCGTCGTTCTCGAAAACGATGCGAATGCCGCGGCGATGGGTGAGATGTGGCTCGGCGCGGCGCGTGGTTGTCGCGATGTTGTAAGTGTAACGCTCGGGACGGGGGTCGGCGGTGGCGTGGTTCTCGGAGGCAAAGTCTGGCGCGGCGCGCATGGAGCAGCAGGAGAGATTGGACACACAACGGTGGACCCGTTCTCGGGTTTGAAGTGCAAGTGCGGCAACACCGGTTGTCTCGAACTGTTTGCCTCGGCGACGGCGATTGTGCGCATGACGCGTGAGAGTCTGGCGCAGTTTCCGCAGGCGACTTTGAGTTCCGAAGGATTGACGGCGGAAAAAGTTTTCGATGCTGGCCGGCAGGGCGATGAGCTTGCGTTGTCGGTGTTTAAGCGCGCCGGGAAGTATCTGGGCATCGGTTTGGCAAACCTCATGAGTGTGATCGATCCGGAGATCATCGTGATCAATGGCGGCGTCGTGAACGGGTGGGACCTGTTTGCGGGGGACATGTACCACGAGGTTTCCGAGCGAGCATTTCCGGCGACGGCGCAACAGGTGAAGATCGCGCGCGCCGAGTGTGGCGACAATGCCGGCTTGCTTGGCGCGGCGCGTTTGGCGTTTGATGAGATGGCATGAGTAAGACTGCGTTAATAATTCACGGCCATTTCTACCAACCACCTCGTGAGAATCCCTGGACAGGCGAAGTCGAGCGCGAAGTGACTGCCGCGCCGTATCACGATTGGAACGAACGCATTCACGCCGAATGTTACGCTCCAAACGCGGCGGCGCAAGTCGGTTCGGACGTCGTCAATAATTACGCGCACATCAGTTTCAACTTTGGTCCCACGCTGTTGTCGTGGTTGGAAAAACATCATCCCTCCACTTACCAACTGATACTTCAAGCTGACCAGGAGAGTGCTCGTGCGCGGTCGGGTCACGGCAATGCGATCGCGCAGGCGTACGGTCACGCGGTCCTGCCGTTGTGTAACGAACGCGATCGTCTGACGCAGGTCGTTTGGGGAGTGGTCGATTTTCGTCACCGGTTTGGTCGCGAGCCGGAGTCGATGTGGTTGCCGGAGACGGCGGTGAACGATGCGACTCTCGACGTGCTGATCGAGCAGGGGTTGCGTTATGTGATTCTTGCTCCGTCGCAGGCGTCGCGTTACCGCGCATTAGGAACCTCCGCGTGGACTGATGTTGCCGATGGCTTGATCGATCCGAGTCGTGCGTATCGCCGTTTTCATCGCGATGGCAGCGGGCGATCGATTGCTTTGTTTTTCTACGATGGTCCACTGGCGCGGGCGATCGCGTTTGAGAAGGCATTGACGTCGAGTGAGCGGCTGGTTGCAATGATCAAGTCCGCGTCGGCCGGAAAGGCGATGGTGAACATCGCGACCGACGGCGAGACTTACGGACATCATTTCAAGTTTGGCGATCTATGTTTGGCGCACGTGTTGTCGGTGGAAGCGCCGCGCGAAGAT
>DASTOZ010000354.1:0-3723 GCA_035762365.1 Pyrinomonadaceae bacterium
GCCAGGCACTTGAACAAGTACCTGAACTCCGGAAGGAGATGGACACCAATCCCCAGGTTAAAGAGATACTTGAGATCGCGCGGCGACTCGAAGGGTGCGCGCGGCACTCGTCAGTCCACGCCGCGGGCGTGGTCATCTCGCCGCTGCCGCTTCAGGAATTGATCCCGGTGGCCGTCTCCGGGAAGGAAGAACTGACCACGCAGTATGTCATGTCGGACCTTGAAAAAACCGGCATGCTTAAGATGGATTTTTTAGCGCTTACCGCTTTAACCGTTATAAATGACTGCTTAACTAGCATTAAACAGCTGCTTGGGCAGGAGATTAAGTGGTCCGATATAGCGCTTAACGATGCTAAAGCTTTAGCGGTTTTTGCGGAAGGAAGGACTGAAGCGGTCTTCCAGTTTGAGTCGTCAGGCATGCAGGAGATCTGCCGGAAGCTGAAGCCGAAAGGCCTCGAGGATCTCGCGGCACTCAACGCGCTCTACCGGCCCGGACCACTCGACGGCGGCATGGTCGACGAATTCATCCTTCGTCACCACGGGAAGAAGAGCGTCCGCTATCTCGTGCCGGAGATGAAGGAGATTCTCAACAACACCTACGGCATCATCGTCTACCAAGAGCAGATCATGCAGCTCGCGCAGAAGCTTGCGGGCTATACACTTAGCGAAGCCGACCTGATGCGTCGCGCGATGGGCAAAAAGAAGCGCGAGGAGATGGCCGTCCATGAAGAGAAGTTCATCACAGGCGCCGTCGAACGCGGGATCAAGCGCGAGAAGGCCGAGAAGATCTTCTCGCTGATGGCCCAGTTTTCCGACTATGGTTTTAACCGCAGTCACAGCGTCGCCTATGCCTATCTCGCTTTTCAGACCGCTTATCTGAAGGCCCACTACCCCGAACATTTCTACGCGGCGGTGCTGTCGAACGAAGCCCAGGACGCGGCCAAGGTGTTTAAGTATTCGAAGGAGTTAAGGACGCAAAAAGTCGCGCTGCTTCCTCCGGATGTGAACGAGAGTAATTCTGGTTTTACCCCCTTAAGCGGAGCGATCCGTTATGGTCTGACCGCGATTAAGGGACTGGGTCAGTCAGCAGTTCGAGCGATTTGTGAGGCCCGCGAGTCTGGCCCATTCCGCTCCTTCTTCGATTTTGCCGAGCGGGTCGACTCTGCTACTTTGAACAAGCGCGTTCTCGAGAGTCTGATAAGCGCAGGCGCGTTCGACTCGCTGAACGACGGACGCCCGATCCATGCCTGGCGTGGCGGCCTGCACGGTTCGATCGATGCCGCGTTCGCGCGGGCCGAAGGCGCCAAGCGAGATCGCATCCGCGCCAGCACCGGTCTCTTTGGCTCGATGACTGAAGAGGTCGACCACAGGATCGAGCTCTCGCCGACGCTGGCGGGCTGGACGCCGATGGAGATGCTGAACGCCGAGAAAGCGGCGCTCGGGTTTTACATCACGGGTCATCCGCTCGAGCGTTATCTCGAGACGCTTCAAAACCTGAAGGCCGTTACTTCGTCGGAGCTGCCGAACATCACGAGCGGCAGTCGTGTCACGTGCGGCGGGATCATTTCCGACGTGCAGTTGCGCACCACGAAGAAGGGCGACAAGTTCGCGCTGCTGCGTTTGGAAGATGAAGCGGGTGGCACCAAGTGCGTCTTATGGCCCGAGGTTTACCGCAAGCACTCGGCGCTGCTGCAAAACGATCTCCCGGCAGTGATCGTTGGTCGACTCGAATTGAGCGAGGACAATCCGCCGACGATCATCGTCGACCAGGTTCAAAGCATGGACGCTTCAGCGCGGCAGAACGAGTTCATGGTCCTGCGTCCCCCACGGGAAGAGGACCTTTCGACGCTTTACGATTCGATTCTGAGTGTGTTGAGCACGAACCCGGGCGACACCGACGTCACGATCGAGACGAAGACAGACAACGGCCTGGTCGTTCGCATCCAGGCCAACAACGCCTTGCGTGTGAGACGATGTAACGAACTGGAAGAGGCGTTGAAGAAGATTGGCTGTGCGATCAGTTTTGAAAAAGAATCCCAGATGAGTAGAACTGCCCGATGAGCTCGCCAAAGATGCGAAAAAAGGAAAAAGAAGAAGCACCTCCGAAGCCGATCGAAACGCGCACCGCGTTCGAGCGTGTGCAGCTTGCGCGACATGCGGATCGGCCGTACACGCTCGATCTAATCGAGCGGCTCTTCGAAGACTTCGTCGAACTCCATGGCGACAAGCGGTTCGCTGAAGATCCGGCGATCGTCTGCGGCCTCGCACGGTTTCATGGGTTGCCCGTCGTTATCGTTGGCCATCAGAAGGGGCGCGACACGAAGCAACGCAGTTATCGAAACTTCGGGATGCCGAAGCCGGAGGGTTATCGCAAAGCGCTGCGCGTGATGAAACTCGGCGAGAAGTTTGGGCGGCCCATCTTTACTTTCATCGACACACCCGGCGCGTATCCCGGCATCGACGCCGAGGAGCGCGGTCAAGCCGAAGCCATCGCTTACAACCTGCGCGAGATGGCGAAGATCAAGGTCCCAATCATCGTCACAGTGATTGGCGAAGGCGGATCGGGGGGAGCGTTGGCGATCGGCGTCGGCGATCAAGTGCTGATGCTCGAGAACTCGATCTATTCAGTTATCAGTCCGGACGGTTGCGCGGCGATTCTCTGGAAAGACTCGACTAAGGCGGATCGCGCGGCGGAAGGTCTGCGCCTCACCGCTCAACATCTCTACGAGTCGGGCATCATCGACAAGATCATCCCCGAACCCGAAGGCGGCGCACACAACGACTACGATCAAACCGCCCGTTACCTCGACTCAGCCTTGAGCGAACGCCTCGCGGAAGCCGTAAGTTGCTCCCCAGAGGACCGACTGACTCGCCGCTACCAGAAGCTACGCAGTTTCGGTCAGTGGGGCACAAACGACGGCAACTCGCCAAGGCAAAACGAATGAACATCGACATCACGCGTCAACTGATTGCGATGTTACTGATCTGCGTCCTGCCTCTTATCGGCGTGGCTCGCAACCAGTGTGCACAGAAGGTTCCAGCAAACTTCGAGTATCGGCAGTCTCAGGAAACAATCCAGCTCGATGATGAAATAGAATCGAGATCATTATCGGGCATGGTGACGGATCCGACGGGCGCTGGCGCTGCGGAAGTTCTGGTGGAAAGAGTACGGCGGGGTTGGGGAAAGCGGATCAGTGCGGTCTCTAGCAATAAGAACGGTGAGTTTACTTTTCCTGCCGTTCGATCAGGAACTCATTTTCTGAGGGTCAGCAAACCTGGCTTCAATACAATGTTGCTCAAGATTCGAGTTAACGCAAAAACCGAATCAACGCTGCGCGTTGAGCTCCAACTTAGCCATTAAGTCTCAAAGCAGTGGTCAGCCACGAAGATGCCGGTCGCTCCCGATCATGTCAGAACGGGATGTCGTCGTCGGACAGATCGCCTGGAGGCTCGGAGGGGCCGCCGCCGGCGCTGGCTGATGCCGCTCGCTCGGTGACGTTCTCATCGCCTCGCGAGCCGATGAACTGCATGTCGGTCGCAGTCACTTCGAGTGACTGGCGCGGTTTGCCGTCGCGATCGATGTATTCTTCCACGCGCAGGCGTCCTTCGATGTAAACCTGGCGACCTTTTTGCAGATACTGTGAGGCAGTTTCTGCCTGGCGGTTCCACAGCGTCACACGGAACCACGTCGTGTGATCCTGCATTTCGCCGTTGCGATCTTTGC
>DASTOZ010000355.1:0-3895 GCA_035762365.1 Pyrinomonadaceae bacterium
ACTCCATGCCGGCAAAAGATTGCCAAACGATTCGATCGGATTTCCAGTGGCGCGCGTGCTTCATCGTGCCTCGTCGTTCACGCTCGACGACAAATTTATTCCGCCGCTGCTCGCAGTCCCGATCACCACGAGCGAGGGCGACACGTCATCAGCCGTCGCCGAACGGTTGGGCGAGATGTGTTCGGACGCGGCGAGACGAGTGCGCCAACGAGCGATGTACCTGGCAGACGAAGCGCGAAATCCCGGGCCAGGAAGTCGGTTTGCAAACGATGCCGACGCGCGTGCACGAATGCTCGGTCTCGCCGGGGCGTTGCCGGCATTCGAAGCCGTACTGCAAACGGGTTGCGCGCATCCATTTCAGTTGTATGTCGCATTGTGTGGCCTGGCAGGGCAGGTTTCGACGTTGGGGACGCACATGGTCCCACCGCTGTTCGAACCGTACGATCACAACGACCTCTATGCAACGTTCCAACCCGTGTTCGAATGCATCGATCGCGCGATGGACTACGGCGTCCCGGTCTCTTACAAGTCGTTTCTCTTCAAGTTCTACAAAGGCGCTTACGAGCTTCGCTTCGACAGCGCTTGGATGAAGAAGAAGCTCGCGCTCGGGATCAAGGGACCGCACGGAATGTCGGACGCCGAGCTGATCCGCTGGGGTGAGAATTGTTTTATCGGATCGCAGAACACGATCGATGTACTCAAATCGAAACGAATCAGAGGCGCCAACAGAAAGCACAAGGAACGCGTGGGCCAGATCGTCACACCAAAAGGCGTCGCACTGTTTTCATTGATTGTCGATGAGACCTTCGTCGAACCCGAGAAGCTTTTGCAGATCGTGAATGAGGGACGTCAACCATCGGAAATCGTCTTGTACGTAATGGACAACTAGCACGGACTCACGCGGCACACCCGCCCTTGCGCTGTACCTCATGAATCCGCGTTAGAAAACACGAGAAACCAGTACGCATAACAGCCGCGATCACGCTCGCGGCACAGGAGAGGTCTGTCTGTAACGAACGGCGAGAACTCAAATGCCAGTCAGCCAATCAAACGAGTCGTTTCTGCTGGGTCAGTTTCGCGACTTCTACACCGAAGTGATTCGACTGAAGCAGTTCATCAAGCACCAGGGTGGTATGTCGCCCGAAACTGTGGCCCTCGAAGAAACATCTGCCGAAGAAACCGCCACCGACACGATTCCCGGATCAACCGGGCCGTTGCCACGCATCGATCCCGCAATGCTGGAAACCCTGTCCGGAAAAGAAAAGATCACGTCGCTCGCCGTTCGCGGGAGCATCGATGCCGACCCCGAGGACTCCCCCGAACAAACGCGACTCACGATGGCCGTTTGGCAAAGTCTGATCGCGCTGTTCCGACGCAACGCAGTTCAGATCCTGCGCGCAGCGGGCAAGCCCACCGACAACTACTTCGAAGCGCAGTACGTGATGGCCGCGTTCGCCGACGACATCTTCATCAACCTCGACTGGGAGGGCAAACGAGCGTGGACGTCAAACCTTCTGGAGACGACGCTGTTTCGGTCTCATGTTGCCGGTGAGATGTTCTTCGAGAAGTTGGACCGCCTGTTGCGCGATCGCGATCCGGCCGACAGAAGTTTGGCTGCTGTCTACCTGAACGCGCTGTCACTTGGTTTTCGGGGCAAGTATTACGGCGTCAACGATCACGGGAAGTTACGTCGTTACCGCCACGAGTTGTACGCATTCATCTTTCGCCAACCTGCGGATCTCCTGAACGAGTCGAAGGTCGCGTTTCCGGACAGCTACGTCAACAACGTGAAAAAAGAGAAGAGCAGGAAGCTCATGAACCCACGCGTGTGGTTGGCGGTGCTCGGTGTGGTCTTGATCACTTACCTGGCGGTTTCGCACGGAGTCTGGATGAAACTAACGTCGCGGATCGAACAAGCCAACCAACAGATAGTCGAGCTCGAGAAACGTTTGGATTCACTGCCGCCACCATTGAACTGATTGTTTGCAGGGATAACGATGTCGTCCTTTACCGTTCTACTCATACTGATTGCGATTCTCCTGCTGCTGATCGGCACCGCGATATTCCTTTATATCGTGGTCAGGCGATCGCGGAAGATGGTGTTTGCGGCAGACGCGAGCGCCAAATCGGAAAAAGAAAAGAAAGACGGATCGGGTGTCGAGTTTCTTCAGTACGCATCCGACGTCGAGCTCCGCAGCTCCTTCCGCCGCGCGTTGCGAATACTTAAGTCATACGTCACGGGCCGCGACTATCGTTATCGAGCACCGTGGTACCTGCTCGCGGGCGAATCGAAATCCGGCAAGACCTCGCTGATCGCGAGTAACGGTCTCAACGAGCAAGTCAACGAGAACATCGACAAGAGCGGCCGGCGGTTAAACTGGTACTTCTTCGACGACGGTGTCGTCATGGACGTCGCGGGCGACTTCGTCTTGCGCAGCGACGGGACTTCCAATCATCGTGGTTGGAACACGATCATGCGGCTGTTGCAGAAACACCGTCCGCAACGGCCACTCGAAGGCCTGATTCTCACGATTCCCTGCACCGACCTTCTGAGCACCGGGGAGTTAACTCACCAGCGGCGGTTCGAGCTCGAACAAAAAGCCGCGGCACTCTACAAGAAACTCTGGCAGGCGCAAAGGATTCTCGGCATGCGTTTGCCCGTCTACGTTCTGCTCACGAAATGCGACGAGATCACCGGCTTCTCGAGTTTCGGCCAACAGCTTCCCGAAAAACTTCGCGCGCAGATGTTCGGATGGTCCAACCCGTCAACACTCGAAACGGCGTACCGGCCGGAGTTTGTGCAGCAGGCGTTCGAGAGCATTCACCTGCATATTTCGTCGCTCCAGTTTGAGATCTTCGCTGAACGAGACGAGATCGAAGATGCGGACGATCTGTTTTTGTTGCCGCCCCAGATCCAGTCGATGCGCGAATCGCTGAGTGTCTATCTCGATTATCTGTTCAAGCAGAGTGCTTATCACGAGCCTTACCTGTTTCGCGGGATCTACTTGTGCGGCGAAGCGAACGTCGCTCCCGACGATCTGCTGCGACTCGAGGCGATGGACGACTTTCCCACAGCACTCGAGCCGCCGCCAACCTCGACTGCCGTCGAGGTCAAACGAAAGCCGCTCTTCCTCGCTGACCTCTTCAAGGAAAAGATTTTCAACGAATCGTCGTTGGCCCAACCCGTCCGGCGCATCGCGCTGGCGCGCAATCGCACCGCACTCGTTGCGCAGTTGCTCTCAATCTTCATCGTGCTGGTCGGCGGAACCGGACTCGTCTTCAGTTACAACCGTCTTGCCAAACAGGAAGACCAGCTTTACCGGTTCCTGCTGGAAGAGCAGGCAGACCTGAAGCGAATGGAGACCTACTACGCCGATCCCCGGCGCAAGAACCCCGATGCAACCACTCGCGAGGAACTCCTGAGCCACAAAGACCAATTGCTCGAAGGCGGCGAAACCAGACTGATCAGCGGCATGGCCCAGATGAATGCAAACCGGTTCACTTCTCGCGTCATGCCGACTTCGTGGTTCAGCGGTATCAACGATCGCCTCGAACACTCCGTAGAGGCGGCCTTCAAGTACGTCATCTTCGAATCGCTGCGACTCGACATGCAGCGTCGAGGCAGGAGTTTGCTGACCGCTCATCCAACGCATGCGACGACTGCGCTCGCGGGACTTGATTCGAACGGGCCCGATCCCGCGATGGCGGATGAAACCAACGCCGCTTCAGAGTCACATTTCGATCCGAGTTTTCAGTTAAGCGTGTACGTGGAAGAGCTGGGCGATTATCGCGTCAACCTCGAACGCTACAATCGTTTTGTTGGCGGCAACGATCCTGATTCCGCGATTACACTGCGACAGCTAGTCAAATATCTGGACCACAGGTCGTTACCTGA
>DASTOZ010000356.1:0-7096 GCA_035762365.1 Pyrinomonadaceae bacterium
ATGAAGAGGTTGAGATATGCGAAGAAGCGATAGAAGCCTGAGTCGCCGTGCATGTAACCGACGGCGAACACGTGGATGAGAAACCCGACAAACGTTACGAAAAGAGCATACGTGCCGCTCAGTCGATCCATCGCGAGCGCGAAGTCGGCGCGCAGCGCGCCGACGTACAACCACGTCCAGATATGATCGAGCAACGGCTCTTCGCCACGCAGTGCGCCGTGCGATTTGAAGGCGAGATAAAAGGCGACGACGGTAGAGATGGCAATGGACCCGCACGCGACGACGCCGATAAACCGCTCGTCACGCAACCGACGTCCGGCGAACCAATTGATCGCCGCGCCTGCGAGAGGCGCGAAGATGATCACGCTGAGAAGGTTCGTTTCCATTACAGCTTCAGAATGCTCGCCTCGTCGACGTCGAGCGTTTCACGATTGCGAAAGATCGTGATGATGATTCCGAGTCCGACTGCCGCTTCCGCTGCGGCCACCGTCATGACGATGAAGACGAACAGTTGTCCCGTCACGTCATGGAAGAAACTCGAGAACGCCACGAACGTCAGGTTCACGGCATTCAGCATTAGCTCGATGCACATGAACATCGCGATGATGTTCCGCTTGATGATCACGCCAGTCACGCCGATCGTGAACAGCACGGCGGAGAGAGCGAGATACCATGAGAGTTGTGGTTCCATACGTTTACTTTAGTGGCTCAGTCAGACTTGTCGACGCCGAGCAGTTGTTCTGCTTCTGCCGTGGTTTCTGCTTCCACTGCTTCGGTTGATTCGTGACCCACCGTCGAGTCGATCAGCGACAGCGGCAGGTGCGTTGCGCCCGGGACGATGCGCGCGGTCGGCGACACTAGTCCGCCGCGACGAGCAAGCGTCATCGCGCCGACGATGGCCATCAGGATCAGAATTGAAGTTATTTCGAACGGCAGCAGGTACTGAGTAAACAGTGCCGAGCCGACCGAATGTGTTAGCCCCACGTCTGGAGCGGATAACGGCGCGATGCGGGTGATAGACGGTGTGTTCACCGTCACCAGGATGAACGCGACTTCCGCGATCAGCACGGCCGACAAAGCTATCGCCGTCGGGACCAGGAACCTGAGACGTCCTCGCCGTCGTTCCTCCTCCTCGACGTTGAGCAACATGATCACAAAGACGACGAGCACCATGATCGCGCCCGCGTACACAATGACTTGCACCGCGGCGATGAACGGCGCCGCCAACATCACGTACAAACACGCCAGCGAAATGAAAACGCCGATCAGCGAGATCGCGCTGTAGAGCGGATTGCGCTGCGCCACGACGGCCAGCGCGCAGCCGATCGCCATCCCGGCAAACAGAATGAAAAGAAGAACCAGCATTACAAACCCGGAAACAGGAAGATCAGCGTGGCCGTGAGAAAGATGCTGAACAGCGCAAACGGCAACAACACCTTCCAACCAAAGTTCATCAATTGATCGAACCGAAACCGCGGCAGCGTTCCGCGCAGCCAGATGTACAGGAACAGAAAGAAGACGACTTTAAGAATGAAACCGATCGCGCTCACCAGGCCAAACAGAAAAGTCCCTTTTCCGAAGATGTCCTCGGCAAACGGCACATTCCAGCCACCGAGAAACAACGTGGTGGCCAGCATCGACACGGTGAACATGTTGATGTACTCGGCGAGGAAAAACAGCGCAAATTTCATCGCGCTGTATTCGGTGTGAAAACCGGCGACCAGCTCCGTTTCCGCTTCCGGCAGGTCGAACGGGACGCGATTCGTTTCGGCAATTGCGGCGATCAGATAAATCACAAAACCGAGCGGATGAAAAAAGATGAACCAGCGCATGCCGTGCCAGCCCGATTGGTTCTCGACGATCTGGCCAAGGTCCAACGTGCCCGCCAGCAGAATCACGCCGATCAAACTCAATCCCAGCGCCAGCTCGTACGAGATCATCTGCGACGACGCCCGCAGCCCGCCCATCAAGCTGTACTTGTTGTTAGACGACCAACCTGCGAGCGCGATTCCGTAAACACCTACCGACGTGATGCCGAGAACGTACAGCAGCCCAACGTCGAAGCGCGCGATCGTCAACGGCAGCGAGATGTCGGTGAAGGGAATGCGCGTCTCTGGTCCAAACGGATAGACGATCATCGTCATCAACGCCGCCATCGTGGCAATTACAGGCGCCAGAAAGTATATGAAGCGCGTCGATTTGTCGGGAACGATGTCCTCTTTGAGAATGAACTTCAGCAGGTCGGCAAATGGTTGCAGCATGCCGCCGGGGCCGACGCGATTCGGACCGAGCCGTCCCTGAATGAGCCCGAGCACGCGGCGTTCGGCGAGCACCGTGTAAGCCACGATCAGCAGCACGACCGTGAAAGCCACGGTTATGGCTACGAGCTTGAGGCCAATGTCGATCAGTGTCTGTGAATCCATCGAGTCATTGCCGGTTGGCTATTGCCGATTGCCAATTTAGTAATCGTTACCTGCACGCATTATGAACCGATCGACCTTTCTTCAAATCGGCAATTGCCAATCGCCAATCGGCAATCACTTGACGGTTATCTGGTAGAGCGGAGAGATCGCCGTCGTCTCGGGCCGCGGGTTGCCGGACGCGAGTAGATGAAACTGCGGCACCTTGTCCGTCAGATTTCCAATCCTGAACAACTCGTGTCCGACTTTGGGTGTTCCGTAAATCTTCTCGCCCGTCTCGTCGAGTGCCTCAACGCTGTTGCGAACAGCCGCCAGCGCTTCAGAGACGTCGGTTTGGACCACCGCGTGTTTCGCCTGGACGGGTTGGGTCTCGTCTTTCAACAGCGGATAACGCATGCCGGAGTAAGCCGGAACGTGCTCGCCGATGGCCCGGAACACGGCGCTCGGCGACAATTCGAATCCAAAATCCATTCCCAGCTCTTTCGCAAGCTGCGCGGTGATCATCCAGTCGGGTTTCGACTGGTGCACGGGCGGTATCGACTGTCGCACTCGTTGGACCAGCCCGTCGTTGTTCGTGAACGTGCCGTCTTGTTCGGCGTACGACGATGCTGGCAGAACGACGTCAGCGTGCTCGGTCGTTTCGCTTTCGAATAGCTCCTGGACCACGAGAAAATCGAGCTTCGCGAGTGCGTCTTCACGGCCTTCGAGATGTTGTGGCAGGAAGCTTCCGGTCACATACATCGCGCGAACCGCTTCGCCGGACGCGTCGAGCATTTCAGAGGGTGTCATGGCGCCGTTCATCATGCCCATGTCGTGCGCGCCGATGCTGTTGTTGAATAGCGGCAGCGGGTGGAACAACACGCGCCGGCCGTCGGCCGCGAATACCGCTGAGAGTTGGCCCATCACAGCCTGCGCTTCACGGCTGAGCTCTCCGCCAAACATCACGATCAAATCGCCTTGCGTGTCCGCAATAATCTTGCGCACAGCGTCGATCTCGCTCGTCTGGATTCCGGCTTTCTTCGCTGCCAGGGCATCGCTCGCAGGGTTGGCGAGCGCGAGGACGATCGCGTCTTCCGTTCCCGGCCGGACGTGCAGGAACGCCGCGGCTTGTTCGACGAGTCGAATGCGAACCGGGTTCGCGATGATCAGCTTCGCGCCGCCGTTTCTCACCGCCTGCCGGATCTGTTTGCCTGTCAATGGCTGCAACTCTTCCGGCTCACCGCCGACGAGCAGGATCGTCTTCGCGTAACGGATATCGCGATGGGTTGCCAGTTGCGCGCCGAGGTTGTCGAAGAACGGTTTGAGCGTGAACGCGTCGGTGGCGGTGTAGTTGTTGGTGCCAACCAGTTCCGTCGCAAACCTGTGCAGCACGTAGAGCGCTTCGTTCGTCGAACGCGGACTGCCCACGATGCCAATCGCGTCTCGTCCATGCTCGTCCGCAACCGCGTCGAGACGCTCGGCGACGTGACGAATCGCCTCGTCCCACGTTGCGGGAATCAGCTTGCCGCCTTTCTTGTAACGAATCATCGGCGTACGGATACGCGCTTCGTGATTGATGAAGGGATGACCAAACCGCCCCTTCACGCACAGAAACTCGCCGTTGATGCCGTTGACGTAACGATCGCGCGCGACGACGCGCCGCACCTCACCGCCGCGCGAGCCAATCGACATCTGGCAACCGTCCGAACAGAAGTTGCACGTCGAGATCGTTTGGGCCAACTCCCACGGACGCGTTTGATGACGATACGTCGCGTCGAGCAGCGTGCCCGTCGGACAGACCTCGATGCAGTTGCCGCACTGAGAACAGTCGAGCCAGCCCATGTACGTGCCGATCACGGTGTGCGCGCCACGTCCGCCCGCTTCGATCGCTTCCTCGCCCATCCACTCGTCGCAAACTCGCGTGCAACGTTTGCAGAGAATGCAGCGCTGCGAATCGTTTGCGACCATTGGCGAGAGATATTTCTCGGCGTAGTAGTTTTTCTGTTCGGTGAAGCGTTCTTCGAGTCCGCCCCAGTCGAACGTCATTTCCTGGAGCTCGCACTCGCCGCCGCGATCGCACACCGGGCAGTCGAGTGGATGGTTGGCCAGCAGAAACTCGGTCATGCCGCGCTGGGCCTTTTCGATCTCTTCGCTTTGTGTGGTGACGACCATGCCGTCGGTGCAGGTGATGGTGCACGAGGTCTGGAGCTTCGGCATCTTCTCGATGCGCACGAGACACATGCGACACGAGGCTTGCAGCGCGAGGTCGGCGTAGTAGCAGAACGAAGGGATGTCGAATCCCTTCTCACGGCACACGTCGATAAGACGCGCGCCTTTTGGAACTTCAAACAGCTTTCCGTTAATTGTGACTTTTACTAACTCAGTCGCCATTCAGTATCTCTGCCTTACTGCACCTGTAACATCAACTCTCAAAACTCTCTGTGCAATCTCTGCGTTTTTCTGCGCCTGCGGTTACTGCTGCGCGCTTACCGCCGAGGCGCAGAGGAACGCAGAATTTACGCAGAGTGGTCGCCATTTCTCTGTAACCTGCGCGCGAAATCTTCCGGGAACCGCTTGATTGCCGACTGGATGGGCCAGGAAGCGGCGTCGCCCAACGGGCAAAACGATTTGCCCTCGATGTTGTCGCAAAGATCCAGCATCAGTTGCGCATCTTCGAGACGCCCGCCGCCCTTGTCGATGCGTTTGAAAACTTTCACCAGCCAGTCCGTGCCTTCGCGACACGGCGTGCACCAGCCGCACGATTCGTGTTTGTAAAACTCGGTCAGGTTCTTCGTCGATTCGAAGATGTCGACCGTTTCATCCATCACGATGAAACCGCCCGAGCCGACACTCGATCCGGCCGCAACGAGTCCTTCGTAATCCATCAAGACGTCTTTCCCGATGATCTGATCGGCGCGCATGATATAGACGGAAGAGCCGCCGGGAATCACGGCTTTCAACTGCTTGCCGCCGAGGATCCCGCCGCAGTCTTCCATGATGAACTTTTCCATGTCGTCGTAGCCCATCGGCAATTCGTAAACGCCGGGACTGTTGACGTGACCTGATACTGACCAGACTTTCGTGCCGCCACTCTTCTCGGTTCCGAGTTTTTGATAAGCCTCGCCGCCCATCTTGATAATGTCGGGTACGGCGGTCAGTGTTTCGACGTTGTTGACGACCGTCGGACACGCGTACAAACCCGAGACGGCAGGGAAGGGAGGCTTCATGCGCGGATGCCCGCGCAGTCCTTCGAGCGAACTCAGGAGCGCCGTCTCTTCACCACAGATGTAAGCGCCGGCGCCGGTGTGCGTGTGAATCTCGCAGGAGAAGTTCGTGCCGAGAATCTTTTCACCGACGAGTCCCGCCGCACGTGCTTCCTTCAGCGCGACGTCCATGATGTCGATCAGATACTTGTACTCACCGCGCGTGTAGATGTAATTCGTCCGTGCGCCGAGCGCGTACGCCGCGATCAACATGCCTTCGATTAGCATGTGCGGATCGCGTTCCATCAGGTAGCGGTCCTTGAACGTTCCCGGTTCGGACTCGTCGGCGTTGCAGACGACGTACTTCGGCTTCGGCGAATCTTTCGGCACGAAGCTCCACTTCATCCCGGTCGGAAAACCCGCGCCGCCACGGCCGCGCAGCGCCGACTTCTTCACCTCGTTGATCACGTCGTCGGGCGACATGCCATCGAGCACCTTCTTGATCGCCTCGTAGCCGCCGTTGGCGCGATAGACGTCGATGGAGCGCGAGTTCTCGAGATGAACTCGACGGAGTTGAAGTGGTTCACAACCGATGGCTTCGATACGCATAACTTAAGGCAACGAATCCAAAACCTGATCTATCTTTTCCGGCGTCAGGTTTTCGTGATAGTCAAAATTGATCTGCATCATCGGCGCCGTGCCGCACGAGCCGAGGCATTCGACTTCCGACAGCGTGAATCTTCCGTCCGCCGTCGTCTCCCCAACCTTAATGCCGAGTTTGTTCGAGCAATGCTCGACGACTTTTCCCGCCCCCATGATCTTGCACGACAGTGTGCGACAGACCTGGATGTGATACTTCCCGATCGGCGCGGTGTGGAGCATCGAGTAGAACGTCGCGACTTCCCATATGTCCGTCACGCGCAGCGCGAGACGATTCGCGAGATACAACACGCCCGGCGGATCGAGATAACCGCGTTCGCGTTGCACGATGAACATCAATGGCAGAATCGCGGAACGCGGGACGGGATACTTCGCCAAGTGACTATCGATTTCAGCCTCCACGTCGGGGGAGAACGTTGCCGGCTCCACCCCGAGCTCGACGGGTTGGGACAGTGGCTGGATCTGTGTGAGTTGCGTACTCATCTTCGAGAACTTGGTGCTTTGTACTTAGTACTTTGTTCGCATTTCAGACCGGCCAGCGCAAATCGAAACACCACGCCAGCGAACAAAGAACAAAGTACAAAGAGCTAAGATCCTTTATCGGTCAATCTCCCCCAACACAATGTCCAACGACCCTATGATAGCCACGACATCGGCCACCATCTCGCCTTCGGACATCACCGGCAGCGCCGAAAGATTCACAAAACTCGGTCCGCGGAAGTGCACGCGACTCGGTCGCGGTCCACCATCGGAACGCATGTACACCCCCAGCTCGCCTTTCGAAGCTTCGATCGGGTGATAGACCTCGCCGGCGGGCACGTCGAAACCTTCGGC